>CAYYDO010000020.1:8400-20788 GCA_964470595.1 uncultured Burkholderiaceae bacterium
GTCATGCTGTTGTGGGCCATGGCGCAGTGGGCTTGAGGATTCCGACTCGCGTTATTGTATGCGGCAGCCCTCAAAGGAAAGCTCATGACAAACTCCACGACAGATCAGATATCGGAAACCGGCGCGCAGCGGCCCAGCGGCCGTCGACCGGAGCAGATGCGGCCGGTGAGCCTGCGTCGCCGGGCCACACGCCATGCGGAGGGGTCGGTCCTGGTGTGTTTTGGCGATACGCAGGTGTTGTGTACCGCCAGCGTGGAGGACCGTGTTCCCGGATTTCTCAGGGGCCGTGGGACGGGGTGGGTCACTGCAGAATACGGCATGCTCCCCAGGTCCACGCATACACGCAGCGATCGGGAAGCGGCGAAGGGTCGACAGAGCGGCCGAACGCCGGAGATTCAGCGACTGATCGGACGTTCGTTGCGGGCGGTGACCGATCTGAGTCGGCTTGGCGAGAGGACTGTGACGATCGATTGCGATGTGTTGCAGGCCGATGGCGGCACCCGCACGGCCAGTATCACAGGTGCTTGTGTTGCGCTCTCCGATGCGATGCAGGGTCTGGTGCGTGACGGGTTGCTTGCGCAGTCGCCATTGCGCGAGTCCGTGGCCGCCGTCTCGGCCGGTCTGTGGAAAGGGGGAGCGTTGCTCGATCTGGACTATCTCGAGGACTCCTCGTGCGAGACCGACATGAATGTGGTGATGACGGCGTCCGGCGGCATTGTGGAGGTGCAGGGTACTGCCGAGGGCACACCGTTCAGCCGGACCGAACTCGATCGGTTACTGGAGCTTGCTGCGCAGGGGATTGCGCAGCTTCACGAGTTTCAGCAGTGTCTGATTGGTGATCCGGAGCGACTGCAGGTATCGGTGGAGTGAGTCAGCAGCCGGTTCATCTCCCGGGCGCCCCGCTCGCCGGGAAGAACACCTCCAGGTGTTGGGTGCTTGCATCATCGAATCGGGGAAAGTGTCGCGAGTTCGAGGAGGCGCTTGCGCCGTTTCTTGCGCCGCGTGGAATCGTTCTTCGGCCGCAGTCGGATTTCGGCGTGACGCCATCGGATGAGCCGCACGATACCTTCGCTGCCAATGCGCTGGAAAAAGCGCGTCATGCGAGTCGTCTGACCGGGCTTCCCGCTCTGGCCGATGACTCGGGTTTGTGCGTCGACCTGCTTGGTGGTGCGCCCGGCGTGCGCTCGGCGCGCTACTGGCAGGATGCGCGGGCGCGGGCTCCTGCGGCGGTTCGCGAGAGGCTGGATCAACGCGACACGGATGAGGCCAATCTGCTCTGGCTGCTGCACGAAATGGCGCGGGTGACAGGTGAGGCAGATCATGCAAGCGGGTTGCAGGGTGCTCGGCATGCCGGTTCGACGGTGGGCCGGGCGGAGTATTCGCGTACCGCACGGTTTGAAGTGGCGTTGGCTCTGGTCCGCGACGGCAATGACCCGAACCCTGTGGTGGTCCGGGGGCAGTGGTCCGGGGTGATTCTTGATGCGCCCAGAGGCTCTGCGGGTTTCGGCTATGACCCGATCTTTCTCGATCCTTCCCTGCAGCTCAGTGCCGCCGAGATGCCCCTGTCGGTCAAGCAGGCGGCAGGGCATCGGGGAATGGCGGTACGCGCGCTTCTTCGCGTTCTGACCGACGCCGGTTGGTCATGATCGCATTCTCCGAACTGCCTGAACTGTCGCTGTACATTCACCTGCCGTGGTGTCTGCGCAAGTGCCCATACTGCGATTTCAATTCTCACGAGCAGCGTGACGCGCTGCCCGAGTCCGCCTACATCGAGGCGCTGATGCGCGATCTGGAGTCGTGGCTGCCAATGGTGTGGGGGCGCCCCGTGGTGACGATCTTTTTCGGGGGTGGGACACCGAGTCTGTTTTCTCCTGATGCCATTGATCGCATCCTTTCGGGCGTGCGCTCCCGCATCAAGGTGCTGCCCCAGGCCGAAATCACGCTGGAGGCCAATCCCGGAACGTTCGAGGCGGCGCGGTTCAGGGGCTTTCGTGAGGCGGGCATCACCAGGCTGTCGATCGGCGTGCAGTCTTTCAGTGACGTGCAACTCCTGCGGCTGGGTCGGGTGCACGATAGCCGCCAGGCGCTCGAGGCGGTCACGCATGCGCTGGAAACCTTCGAGCGCGTCAATGTGGACCTGATGTTCGGGTTGCCCGAACAGACCATCGATGAGGCTGCCCTGGATCTTGATCAGGCACTTCGCCTCGGGGTCGGGCATGTCTCGTGCTATCAACTGACCCTGGAGCCCGGGACCCGCTTTGCTGCTCGACCGCCTGACGGTCTTCCCGATGAGGACACACTCGCACAGATGCATGTGCGGCTGACGGAGCAGATGCAGTCTGCCGGTCTCGCCCGCTACGAGGTGTCAGCGTATGCGCGCGACGGACACCACTGTCGGCACAACCTGAATTACTGGTCTTTTGGCGATTACCTCGGAATCGGTGCCGGGGCGCACGGGAAGATTTCCTCCGCGGGCGAGATCGTGCGCACCGCGCGCGCACGCCACCCGCTGGGCTATCTGGAGGATCCGACGGCCAATACGAAAATCACGTCTGTCGCGGTCGACGATCTGCCTTTCGAATTCATGCTCAATGCCCTTCGATTGATCCGCGGCGTGCCTGTCGCGCGCTGGAGCCAGACCACTGGCATGGCGATCGGGGGGCATCCCTTTCTGCTCGACCGGCTGTCCCGGGCTCAGCGACTGGGTTTGATGGCCCATGATCCGGCGTCGTTCCGCTCGACGCCAAGGGGTCTCGAGTTGCTCAACGACCTGCAAAGCCTGTTTTTACCTTAGCCCAAGAAATTGCACTGTTAAGGTGCATAATTGGCAGACGGTACCTAAAAAGCACCAAACTAATGCATATATTGCATTAGTTTGGTGCGTCATGATGACAGGTTCCGCACACTACTAACGCAAGTACTTGATTTTTCGGACTTTGGGTGTCGGCACGCTTTTCGCTAGACAGTCATTGTTCCAGAACGAGGCGGTCGTCTTTCGGGTCGCGTGGTTCTGGCGTCAGTACATCACAGGCACATCAATTACATAGGAGAAGTTCGGATGCCCACGCCCCATGAAGTCATGAAGATGGTCTCGGATAACGAAGTCAAGTTTGTCGACTTCCGTTTTACCGACACACGCGGAAAAGAGCAGCACGTCTCTGTTCCGGTCAGCCATTTCAACGAGGACAAGTTCGAGTCCGGGCATGCATTCGATGGATCGTCGATCGCCGGCTGGAAAGGCATCGAGGCATCGGACATGCTGCTCATGCCGGATCCCCACACCGCAGTGCTCGACCCTTTCCGCGAGGAAGTCACGCTGAATCTGACCTGTGATGTGATCGAGCCCTCGGATGGCAAGGGCTACGACCGCGATCCACGCTCGATCGCCAAGCGTGCAGAGGCCTATCTGAAGTCCTCTGGCCTGGGTGATACGGCGTTTTTCGGTCCCGAGCCCGAGTTCTTCATTTTCGACGGCGTGACCTGGAATGTGGACATGTCCGGGTGTTCCGTGAAGATCAAGTCGGAAGAGGCCAGCTGGTCGACTGGCCTCGATTACGACGGTGGCAACCTGGCGCATCGCCCGGCGGTCAAGGGCGGTTATTTCCCGGTGCCGCCAATTGATTCCTTCCAGGACATCCGGTCCGAGATGTGTCTGATCCTCGAGCAGATGGGTGTGCCGGTCGAGGTGCATCACCACGAAGTGGCTGGCGCGGGCCAGTGTGAAATCGGTACCAAGTTCTCCACCCTCACACAGCGTGCCGACTGGACCCAGATTCTCAAATATGTGGTGATGAATGTTGCAGCCAGCTATGGCAAGACAGCGACGTTCATGCCCAAGCCCGTAGTCGGCGACAACGGTTCCGGCATGCACTGCCACCAGTCGGTCTGGAAGGATGGCCAGAATCTCTTCGCTGGCAACGGCTACAGCGGCCTTTCCGAGTTCGCTCTGTACTACATCGGCGGCATCATCAAGCATGCCCGTGCGCTCAATGCGATCACCAATCCCGGCACCAACAGCTACAAGCGACTCGTTCCAGGCTTCGAGGCTCCGGTCAAGTTGGCGTATTCCGCTCGCAACCGCTCGGCGTCGATCCGTATTCCGCATGTCAGCAATCCCAAGGGTCGCCGCATCGAGGTGCGCTTCCCGGATCCCACGGCCAATCCCTACATGGCATTCGCTGCCATGTTGATGGCGGGTCTCGATGGCGTGATGAACAAGATCCACCCCGGCGAGCCTGCTGACAAGAACCTCTACGATCTGCCACCCGAGGAAGAAAAGCGTATCCCGACGGTGTGCTCGTCGCTCGACATGGCGCTGGAAGCCCTCGATTCGGATCGTGAGTTCCTGACGCGCGGCGGCGTTTTCAGCAACGACATGATCGATGCGTATATCGCTCTCAAGATGGAAGAGGTGACGCGTTTCCGCATGACCACGCATCCGGTCGAGTTCGACATGTACTACTCGCTGTAAGCCAATCGTCGCATCGTGCCCGGGGCTCGAAGAGCGTGAGCACGAGAGACGACCGCAGCCTCGATCTGCTGGCCACTGGTGTGGTGCTCCTGGATCGTCGGCTGCGGGTAGTTCGGTGCAATCAGGCGGCGGAGGCCCTCTTCGGGCTCTCTGGCCGCCAGCTCGAAGGGCAGCGATTTTCCGAGGTGATGCGGGACACGGATGTCATCGATGCAATCCTCGAGGAAGCCTTCACCTTTCAGTTCGATGTCAAGCGTCAGCATGTGGCGTGGAATCTACCCATGCGCGGCAGCACTCAGATCGACACCACGGTCACCGTGCATCGTGAGTTGGATCAGGTGCTCGCCTGTGTCGAGTTGCGCGAGATCGATCAGCAGTTGCGGCTCGATCGGGAGGAGCGTCAGGCGGATCTGACCCAGGCCAACAAGGAGTTGCTGCGCAATCTGGCCCACGAAATCAAGAATCCGCTCGGTGGCGTGCGCGGCGCGGCCCAGTTGCTCGATCGGGAGCTTCCCAGTGAGGATTTGCGTGAGTACACGCAGGTGATCATCAAGGAGGCCGATCGTCTGCAGGAACTCGTAGACCGGATGCTGGCGCCGCATCGCAAGGCGCGGGTGCTCGAGCCGGTGAACATTCATGAAGTGTGCGAGCGAGTACGCAGTCTGATGCTGGCAGAGTTTCCAGAGACGCTCCGGATTCGGCGCGATTACGACACGAGCCTGCCGCCAGTCCACGGTGACCGGGAGCAGCTCATTCAGGTGGTGCTCAATGTGGTTCGCAATGCCGCTCAGGCTCTTGACGGCCATGGCGAGATCACCCTGCGCTCGCGTGTGGCCCGACAGGTCACCATAGCGAAGCGTCGGCACCGACTGGCATTGGATTTGCATGTGGTGGACAACGGTCCGGGAATTCCGGAGGACATACGCGAGCGGGTGTTTTATCCACTGGTCTCGGGAAACCCTTCGGGCCACGGTCTGGGTCTGACGCTGGCGCAGTCATTCGTTCACCAGCACGGCGGTCTCATGGATGTCGAGAGCCGCAAGGGACTCACCGATTTTCTTATCCGCCTTCCAATCGATCTGAAATGGAGCCAGTCATGAAGCCAGTGTGGATTGTCGATGATGACCACTCGATCCGCTGGGTCCTCGAAAAGGCATTGAGCAAGCAGCAGCTTCCCTGTCGTGTTTTCGAGAACGCGCAGGGCGTGATGGACGCGCTCGAACGGGATACCCCGCAGGTACTGGTGTCGGACATCCGTATGCCAGGGGACAGCGGTCTGGTGTTGCTCGAGCAGATCAAGCATCGTTGCCCACAGGTGCCAGTCATTGTGATGACTGCATATTCCGATCTTGACAGTGCGGTGTCGGCGTTCCAGGGAGGCGCATTCGAATATCTTCCAAAGCCCTTCGATGTCGATGCAGCGGTAGCGCTGATCCGGCGTGCCGTTCAGGAAAGCGATGTGGGCTTCGCAGCTTCAGAGAGTGCGGCGGCTGCATTGCCCGAACTTCTCGGACAGGCACCCGTCATGCAGGATGTGTTCCGGGCTGTCGGACGGCTGAGCCAATCCAGTGCAACCGTGCTCATTACTGGTGAATCAGGCACCGGCAAGGAACTCGTTGCCAATGCGCTGCATCGCCACAGCCCGCGCGCGAGGATGCCTTTTGTGGCGCTCAACACCGCAGCCATTCCCAGAGATCTTCTCGAATCCGAATTGTTCGGGCACGAGCGGGGGGCGTTCACGGGCGCGCAGAACATGCGCCGTGGGAGATTCGAGCAGGCTGAAGGCGGTACCCTTTTTCTCGATGAGATTGGCGATATGCCTCTCGACCTGCAGACCCGGCTGCTGCGTGTCCTCTCGGATGGCAATTACTATCGCGTCGGTGGACATCAGCCCTTGAAGGCCGATGTCCGGGTCATTGCGGCGACGCATCAGGATCTCGAGGCCCGCGTCCGTGCCGGTCAGTTCCGCGAGGATCTGTTTCACCGACTGAATGTCATCCGTCTGCGTCTGCCGCCCCTGCGTGAGCGTCAGGAAGATATTCCGCTTCTGGTGCGGCATTTCCTGCAAAAGAGTGCACGTGAACTCAAGGTCGAGCCCAAACAGCTGGCGCCGGCTGCCATGGACGTGCTGGTGCGGCTCCCGTTTCCTGGCAATGTCCGGCAGCTGGAAAACCTGTGTCACTGGATAACGGTCATGGCACCCAGTCAGACGGTCCAGGTGGAGGATCTGCCCGCAGATCTCCGAACTCCGGAGGTGTTCAAGGGGGTGGTCACGTCCACGGTGGAATCGTCTCCCGCGGCTGCCTCCGAGCATTCGGCTGTCTCGACGGACAGTATTTCGAACTGGCAGCGCCTCTTGCGTGAGGAAGTCAGCAAATCCCTTGCGGGCAATGAGGCTGTTCCCGATGGCGGTCGCATGAATGCCTGGTCCCGTGCGTTCGAGACTGTGGTGCTTGGCGAAGCCCTGCGCCATACCCGGGGCCGCCGCATGGAGGCAGCGCTGCTCCTTGGAATTGGTCGCAATACGATGACCCGGAAGATTGCTGACCTGCAACTCGAGGGTGACAGATAGCCTGTTTTTGATTATTCTCAATATTCGGCTAACCGCATATTGAGTCAATAACAATGCGAAACTCATTTCAGGGAGTGAGTGGCGGTCTTCCGATCTCGATCTCCTCGATCTCGACAAGTTGTGCCGACTGCTCGATGCACGAGCTCTGCCTTCCTGCCGTGGTCAGCAACGAGGATCTTGATCGGCTCGAGACCATCATGTCCAAGCGTCACAGGGTCGAGCGCGGTGACGCCCTCTACCGGCTCGGAGAGGTCTTCACGTCCCTCTACGCGGTGCGCCTCGGGCATTTCAAGACAGTCTACGCAGAGGGGCCAGCCACCAAGCAGATCACCGGGTTTCAGATGTCGGGCGAAATCCTTGCGATGGAGGGCATCGGCCAGTCGCGGCATCGGTGCAGTGCAGTGGCGCTGGAGGACAGCGAGGTCTGCGAGATTCCGTACAACCGGCTTGAGTCATTGCTCGTCGAGTTGCCGAGCCTGCAGGCACATTTTCATCGCATGATGAGCCGCGAGATCAACCGGGAACATCAGATCATGCTTCTGCTTGGTTCGATGAGCGCGGATCAGCGGGTCGCCGCATTCCTGCTCAACCTCTCGAGTCGCTACGAGGCGCGGGGCTTCTCGCCCAATCACTTCGTGCTCCGGATGACCCGCGAGGACATCGGAAATTATCTTGGCCTCACCATCGAGAGCGTGAGCCGGGTCTTCAGCAGGTTCAAGAAGAACGAGTGGATCGAGGGCTCCCCTCGGGATGTCCGTTTGCTGGATAAAAAAGCGCTCGAGGATCTCTGTCAAAACTGATCAGAGCGAGTAGGGCGAGCGTCGCTCAATCGGTTCGGATTCTGCAGGCCTGGTCAGCGACCAGGTCATGAAACTCGACAGGGCGGAAAAAACGAAACACACCACGAAGCCGACGGCGTAGGCCGCGAGCTGGTCGATCTCAACGGGTATGCCGTGGATGACAAGGTCGGCTGGGTCGATCAGTGAGAAGAACAGGGCATTGAGCGCTGCAGCCGCAAGAAATGCCGGCCACAGTATGACCATGGCGGCCCTGGCGCCCGATGAGGGTATGTGCGTGGGCGGAGGCGGTGCATAGGGGACTCGGGGCATATCACTCTCCTGTCATGCGGCGGAGTGCATCACGGCTCGTATCGACTCAGTCGAGGTGCAGGGTGGTCTTGACCCGCCAGGTCGATTCGTCATCTTCCATCTGCGCGTACCAGCGCCCCGAACTGATGCCAGGAATGTCGCTGGTGTAGCGGAGCCCCGAACCCAGAACAAGCGTGGCCTGAATATCCATGCGATCGAGTGTCGGATGCGAGAGTCTCAGGCGGATGAACTCCGGCGGGCGCAGACTCTGGCGAGCATCGAATTGCACCTCGATACGGCGTACGCCGTTTGCCAGGTTCGTGATGCTGCTGGTCAGACGTACCCCGTGATCCAGGGCTGCCTGATCCTTTTCGAGGCGCTGATTGATTGCGCGCCCCTCCCGATAATAGTCATCGGCGACCAGGCTGTCCGAGCGGGTGAAGGCGATCCAGATGGTGATCGAACCGGCGATCACCGCCGATGCCGGAATCCCGATCAGAAACCAGACCCATCCGTGACGCCACCATGGCCGATTCTCGTTTGCCCGGGTCTGTGGGCTATCTGATCGATGAAATTCAGGTGTATCGGACATACCGTTCATGATGAGGGATTTTTGCATGGCGTGTCTCGTGATGGGGTTATCTGGGAATGAAGAAGGCTGCCTTCTCATCGACGCCGACTCCGGGGCTGGTGAGCGAGTCGATACGAATCTGAATGCGGTGGGAGCCGCGATCGATACGCTCGAGCTGCGCAATCGGGGCCTGGAGCCTCACGACGAAGAGCTTCGTGCTGGTGCCCGGGACATCGAAGGTGTCCTTGTCGGCCACTGCGAGCCCCGGCAGGCCCTGGACGCTGACCTTGTAGGTATGCGCGCGCTCGTCGACATTGATGAACTGAAACTGGTAGGTGTTCTCGATCAGAATGCCCTCGACCTCGCGCGCCAGTGCGCCACGATCGCGCATGATGTCCACCTTGAGTGGCTCACGCAGAAACAGTGTCGCCATGACGGTGGATGTGATGAGCAGCAGGATCAGGGTGTAGATGATCACTCGGGGCCGAAACACGTGGGCGCGCAACTGCTCGCGGCTGTAATTCCCCGCAACGGCGTTCTGGGTGGAGTAGCGAATCAGGCCCCGCGGATAGGACATCTTGTCCATGATGCTGTTGCAGCCATCCACGCACAGGCCGCAGCCGATGCATTCGTATTGCAGACCCCGACGGATATCGATGCCGGTCGGACACACATCGACGCAGACGCTGCAGTCGATGCAATCCCCTTTGCCCAGGGCGCGATGATCTACCTTTCTCGAGCGTGATCCGCGAGGCTCACCCCGCTGCTCATCGTAGGTCACGATCAGCGTGTCGCGGTCGTACATGACGCTCTGAAAGCGGGCGTAGGGGCACATGTACTTGCACACCTGCTCACGCATGAACCCAGCCTGCAGGATGGTGAAACCCGAGTAGAAGAGAATCCAGAACGTCTGCCAGGGGCCAAGCGCATGATCAAGAACCAGGCTGCCCAGCTCGCGTATCGGCGTGAAGTATCCGGCAAAGGTGAATCCGGTCCACAGAGCCACGACAGCCCAGACCACGAACTTGGCGCTTCGGCGAGCGATACGCTCGGCAGCGGGCCCCTTGCTGTCGAGCCGCATGCGTGCTGCGCGATCGCCCTCGATCCAGCGCTCGATCAGCATGAAGATCTCGGTGTACACCGTCTGCGGGCAGGCGTACCCGCAGAACAGACGACCCGCCACTGCGGTGAAGAGAAACAGACTGAAGGCGCTCAGCAACAGCAGTGCCGTCAGGTAGATGAAGTCCTGGGGCCAGAGCACCAGGCCGAAGATGTAGAACTTGCGTTCTGTGAGGTGCAGGAGCACCGCTGGCCGGTCATCCCACATGAGCCACGGCAGCCCGTAGAACAGCAACTGCGTGGCGATCACCATCCGCCAGCGCCAGGAATTGAATGTGCCGGAAATCGATCGGGGGTAGAGCTTCTTGCGGGGGGCATAGAGCAGGACGGTCTGCTCGGCCCCTCCGCTGACGGGCGATGGCGGTTGGTTGGACATGGTGGCGTTCAGCGCCCGCCGTCTCCCCTCATTGTTTCTGCTGGGACAGGCTCAGCACATAGGCAGCCACGATGTGGGATTTCTCCGGGCCGAGGAAATCGGCCATGGCCGGCATCACGCCATGACGCCCCCTGTTGACGGTCTCGGAGATTCCTGCCACGGTGCCGCTGACCAGCCAGATCTTGTCACTCAGTCGCGGGGCTCCCATAGTGATGTTGCCCTCTCCGTTCACGCCATGACAGGCAGCGCACGTCGCGAATGCTGGTTTACCGAGAGCTGCCTTGGCCGCATCATGCGGGCTTCCCGAGAGGCTCAGGACATAGTTGGCGACGTTCTCGACGGCCTCGGGGCTGCCAAGCGCTGGGCCCATCGGGGGCATGACGCCCTGGCGGCCCGCAAGAATACTCGTCTTGATGGCCTCGGAGCTGCCACCCCAGAGCCAGTCGGCATCGGCGAGATTCGGGAAACCCTTGGCACCCCGCCCATCCGAGCCATGACACTGGGCGCAGTTGTTCAGGAATATCCGCTGACCAATCGCTACGCCTGCCGGATCCCTTGCAACGTCCTCGATACTCATGGCCGCGAACTTGGCGTAGATCGGACCGTATTCTTTCTCGGCACGCGTCATTTCGACCTTGTGCTGGCCGGTGGAACTCCAGCCCAGAATTCCGGTGGTGCGACCGAGTCCCGGGTAGAGCACCAGATAGATCAGGCTGAACACGATGGTGATGTAGAACAGCATCATCCACCAGCGGGGCAGCGGGTTGTTGTATTCCTGGAGGTTCTCGTCCCAGACGTGACCGGTGGTCCCCGGATCAACACCGGGTTTGACCTTGTGCCGCGACAGGGCGTAGAGGAAGACGCCGCAACCCAGCACGGAGATTACCGTCAGAACGATGATGTAGATGTTCCAGAATTCGCTTGTGAAGTCAGCCATGGCGGTCTCGCTTTAGCGTGGTTGAGCCTTGTTGTGGCGGGATTCCGCGCCCTCGGGCGGTGCGTCGTCTTCCAGCGGAATGAGCGCGTTGCGGTCCATCGCCGACCGCTGCCCCTTGCTGAAGACCCAGAAGATCATGGCGACGAAGGCCACAATGCCTGCGATCGTCAGGATCGAATGAAAACTTGCGATAGTCATGTCGGTCTCCTTTGGCGATGCCTGACGATCAGCTGCGCTTGTCCTTGAGTGCCAGGCCCAGCGACTGCAGGTAGGCGATGAGTGCCTCCATCTCCGTCTTGCCCTTGACATCCTCAACGGATGATTTGATCTGCTCGTCGGTATAGGGATGGCCGAGGGTGCGCAGGGCGGTCAGCTTCCTGGGCATTTCCTCGCCGGACAGGATATTGCTGGCCAGCCATGGATAGGCGGGCATGTTCGACTCCGGCACGACATCACGAGGATTCATCAGATGGACCCGATGCCATTCGTCGCTGTAACGGCCACCCACGCGATGAAGGTCAGGTCCGGTGCGCTTGGAGCCCCATTGAAACGGCCGGTCATACACGAATTCACCGGCTACCGAGTAGTGCCCGTAGCGCTCTGTCTCAGCCCGGAACGGCCGGATCATTTGCGAGAGGCAGTTGTAGCACCCCTCGCGGATGCAGACATCCCGACCGGCCAGTTGCAGGGCTGTGTAGGGTGCAAGGCCCTTGACCGGCTCGGTGGTGGATTTCTGGAAAAAGAGCGGCACGATTTCGACCAGTCCGCCAATCGCAACGGTGAGCAATACCAGAACGATCAGCAGACCAGGACTTTTCTCGATGACTTCATGACGCATGATGTTTTCTCCCTGCTTCGGTTCGTGAGGTTCAGGCGTGGGCCACTGCGGGAATACGGGCATCCACGGGGCGGGGTTCGCGAATCGTCATGAACATTTTCCAGGTCATGATCATCATGCCCCCGAGGTAGAGCACGCCACCGAGCAGACGGATCACATAGTAGGGATAGGTCGCCTTGATGCTCTCGATGAAGGCATAGGTGAGAGATCCGTCGGGATTGACCGAGCGCCACATCAGTCCCTGCATGACGCCGGCAATCCACATGGCGGCGATATAGAACACGATGCCCAGGGTGGCGACCCAGAAGTGCACCTCGATGGCCTTGACGCTGTACATCTTCTTCTGGCCAGCGAGTCGGGGCAGAAGGTAGTACATGGCGCCCATGGAGATCATGCCAACCCAGCCAAGCGCACCG
>CAYYDO010000021.1:0-6555 GCA_964470595.1 uncultured Burkholderiaceae bacterium
GGCCCCATGGAGGGGTCCGTCGCAGTCGGCCGATGCAGATAGAGACTGAAATCCTCGGCCAGAACCTGGCGACGGAAGATATCCGAGAGCAGTTCCTTGTATCGGGGCCCCATCAGAATCATGTGATGCGGAACATCATTGAAACGTCGCCGGGTGCCGAAGTACCAGACGAACAGACTCATCGATGAACGCGTTTTCTCGATTCGGCGATCGGTCCAGTGGCGCCGGCGCTCGGGAGCCACCAGATGCTTGTAAGTCCACGCGGTATCGGCATTGGAAACGACGATATCCGCATCGATACGACTGTCATGTGCAAGTCGCACGCCCGCGGCACGACCGCCCTCCACGATGATCTGCCGCACCTCGCTGCGGCAACGTATCTCGCCACCCTGACCACGAATCAGATCAGCCAGTCCACGCACCAGTGCGCCTGTTCCGCCCATGGCCCAGTGCACCCCATGCCGCCGCCCGAGCGCATTGATCAGGGAATAGCCACAGGTCACCGAAAAGGGATTGCCACCGATCAGCAGGGGATGAAAGCTGAACACCATGCGCAGTTTCGGATGCCGGATGTGACGGGCGACAAGCTGATGAATACTCTCCCACGCGCGCATGCGCAGCATGGCCGGCATTGCAGCCAGCAGATCGCCGACCGAATCGAAGGCCACTGCGCTCAGCTCCTCGAAACCGAGGCGGTAGCAGCGCTGGGCATCCTGAAAGAAGCGTTCGTAACCGGGAAGGTCCTCGGGGGCAAACCGCGACACCTCCCGACGCATCGCATCCGGGTCGCCGGAGTAGTCGAACCAGCTGCCGTCATCGAAGCGGATTCGGTAGAACGGGTCGAGCAGACGCAGTTCGACATGGTCGGACATGCGCTTGCCGCACAGCGCCCAGAGCTCCTCCAGCAGGAAGGGGGCCGTAATGATGGTGGGTCCGGCATCAAACACATGACCGCCCAGGTGATGGACATAGGCGCGGCCGCCGGGAGCGTCCAGTTTCTCCAGAACGGTGACGCGATACCCCCTGGCCCCAAGCCGGATGGCGGCAGCAAGGCCGCCAAAGCCGCTACCGATCACCACGGCATGGGGGCGCAGGGAGACAGGGAACGGGCTTTTCACAAATGGATTGTAAGTGTAAGTTTTAGTTGACGGTACAGAATGTCAATAAGAAAATCAGCCAATGAATCCGTCTGTATCGCCCAGGGCGCTGCCCGATCCAATTGCGATCGCGGAGCTTCTCAAGCCCATCACCTGGTTCCCACCCATGTGGGCGTTTGCCTGTGGTGCCGTCAGTTCGGGGCAGCCCCTCGTTGCGAACTGGGGGTTGCTGCTCACCGGGCTGCTGCTTTGCGGTCCTCTGGTTTGTGCAGCGAGCCAGGCCGTCAATGACTGGTATGACCGCGATGTGGATGCCATCAATGAACCCGGACGTCCGATCCCGAGCGGCCGTATCCCCGGGCGCTGGGGGCTGTTCATCGCCATCGCCTGGACCGGTCTGTCGCTTGCGGTCGCCCAGGCCCTCGGCCAATGGGGCTTCATGGCCACCTGCCTGGCCCTGGTGTTTGCCTGGGCCTACAGCATGCCCGCTCCGGCTCAAGGCCAATGGCTGGTGGGGCAACGCCGCCTGCGGTCTGAGTTATGAAACCCTGGCATGGATCACCGGTGCCGCCGTCATG
Source organism: uncultured Burkholderiaceae bacterium (assembly GCA_964470595.1). Taxonomy (GTDB): domain Bacteria; phylum Pseudomonadota; class Gammaproteobacteria; order Burkholderiales; family Burkholderiaceae_A; genus Lacustribacter. Next base: position 1,676 of record CAYYDO010000021.1, read on the forward strand.
GCGGGCGGGGCCATGCCCGACAGCGGATCCATGATGATCGCGCTGCTGTACGGGCTCGGAGCCCACGGCATCATGACCCTGAACGACTTCAAATCGGTGCATGGTGATCGACAGATGGGTGTCCGGTCCCTGCCTGTGCAGCTCGGGGTCGATCGTGCCGCCCGCCTCGCATGCTGGACGATGGCGCTGCCCCAGGTGATCGTGATCGGTCTGCTCGCAGGATGGGGCGCACCGATATTCGCACTGGCTGTCACCGCGCTGCTCCTGGGTCAACTCCTTCTGATGCGCTGGTTCATCGCGGCACCACGCGAACGTGCACTTGCCTACAGCGGATTCGGAGTGCCGATCTATGTGACCGGGATGATGGTGAGCGCATTCGCCCTGAGAAACCTGTCATGAGTTCGCAGCCCGCCCATGAGATGACGTCAGCGGTCCAGCCCTTCGGATGGGCCGCGATCGTCCGCCTGGGGATTGCCCAGTTCTGTCTTGGCGCCATCGTGGTGCTGACCACCTCCACGCTCAACCGGGTCATGGTGATCGAACTCGCGCTTCCCGCCATGCTGCCCGGTCTGCTGGTCGCGCTTCACTACGCGGTGCAGATGCTCAGACCACGCATGGGGTATGGATCAGACATGATGGGGCGATGCACGCCGTGGGTGCTTGGCGGCATGTCCGTGCTTGGAGTCGGTGGCGTAGTGGCCGCCACTGCCACCGCGATGATGGCATCCCATCTGGTTTTCGGGGTCATGCTGGCGATCATCGGATTCACCGCCATCGGCGCAGGTGTCAGCGCCTCCGGCACTGCCGTGCTGGTGCTTCTTGCCAAGCGCGTGGAGGCACGTCGACGTGCGGCAGCCGCCACCATCGTCTGGCTGATGATGATCAGCGGGCTCGCGATCACAGCGGGCATCACCGGAAAACTGCTGGATCCCTATTCTCACGCGCGCCTGCTCACCATTGCCGCCACGGTTTCCGCGATTGCGATTGCCATCACCTGTCTTGCGCTGTATCGGCTCGAGGGTCGTGCCGGCTCGATCAACACCCCCGAGGTGGATGAAACAGAGAAACACAGCCCCAGTTTCCGCACCGCCATCCTGCAGGTGTGGCGCGAGCCCGCTGCACGCCGGTTCACGGTCTTCGTGTTCGTCTCCATGCTGGCGTTCTCGGCCCAGGACCTGATCCTGGAGCCCTTCGCCGGGATCGTTTTCAATCTCACCCCAGGCCAGACCACGAGTCTTTCTGGTCTTCAGCACGCTGGTGTGCTGAGCGGCATGATTCTGGTGGCGTTTGCCTGCGGCCGTTTCGGTGGCCGTTTCGGTGATCGTCAGATCGGATCGCTGCGCACCTGGACTGTCGGCGGTTGCATCGCCTCGTCACTGGCCCTGTCAAGCCTGGTCGCAGCCGGTGCGATGGGCCCCGGCTATCCCCTGAATGCGACCGTGTTCCTTCTGGGCGTATCCAACGGCGCATTCTCGATCGCCGCGATTGCCTCGATGATGCGGCTTGCTGGCGAGGGGCGTCAGCAACGCGAGGGCACACGGATGGGCCTGTGGGGTGCGGCCCAGGCGATCGCCTTCGGTGCGGGCGGACTGATCGGAGCCATGGCCAGTGATGTCGCCCGACGATTCATCGATGATCCAGGGCTCGCCTATGGCGTCGTTTTCCTTGCCGAAGCCGGACTCTTTCTGATTGCTGCACGACTGGCGATCGGAATCGATGCCGATCTCGAGCACCCCACCCGCAAGACTCACCCGACAACCTCAGAGTGGCAAAGGCGAAAACACCATGAACCCGCGTGATGCGATCCAAGGTCTTGAGAAAACACGATCCGGTTTCAACGCGCCAGGATCCAGCGCAACACCGGTGGTTGACGTCGTCGTGATCGGCGGAGGCCCGGCAGGCGCCACCGCCGCAGACGACCTTGCCCTGCAGGGGTTCACAGTTCTCCTGCTCGATCGCGCCGGACGCATCAAGCCCTGCGGCGGTGCAATCCCGCCGCGCGCCATGCGCGATTTCCACATCCCCGACAGCATGCTGGTGGCGCATGCGACCAAGGCACGGATGATCTCGCCCACATTTCACAAGGTGGACATTCCAATCGACAACGGATTCGTCGGCCTGGTCGATCGCTGCGAGTTTGACGAGTGGCTCAGGCAACGTGCCGCTGAACACGGGGCCGAGCGGCGTATCGGCACGTTCGACCGTATCGAGAGGTGTGATGACGGCCGGGTGAAAGTTCACTTCCAGCAAAGGCGTGATGCGGGTGATGCAGAGTCCTTTCCCGCTGCAGTCACTGCCCGCTGCGTGATCGGTGCCGATGGCGCGAAATCCGAGGTGGCGCGTCAAAGCGTGCGTGACGCCGAAAAGACGAAATACGTGTTTGCCTATCACGAGATCGTCAAGGTGCCGGAGGCGCCACCCGATGATTACGAGGCCTCACGATGTGATGTGTACTACAACGGAAAAATGTCACCCGACTTCTACGGGTGGGTCTTTCCTCACGGGAAAACGGCCAGTATCGGCACCGGAAGCGCCGACAAGGGGTTCTCCCTGAGAAACGCCACACGACTGGTGCGTGAGGCGGCCGGTCTCGGCGACGCCGAGACCTTGAGACGGGAAGGCGCGCCGATTCCGCTCAAGCCACTGCGCTACTGGGACGACGGGCGCAATGTGGTGCTGGCCGGAGACGCGGCGGGTGTTGTGGCACCGGCCTCGGGCGAGGGCATCTACTACGCGATGGCAGGCGGGCGCCTGGCCGCAGATGCCGCTGCGGAGTTTCTGCGCACCGGCGATGCACGCTGCCTGTCCACCGCACGCAAGCGCTTCATGCGGGAACACGGCCGGGTCTTCTGGGTCCTCGGAATCCTCCAGTACTTCTGGTATTCGAGCGACCGGCGCCGGGAAAAATTCGTGAAGATCTGCGAGGACAAGGATGTCCAGACGCTGACCTTCGAGGCCTATATGAACAAGAAACTGGTGCGCAAGAAACCCATGGCTCATGTACGGATTTTCTTCAAGGACATGGCGCACCTTCTCGGCATTGCCAAGGCCTGAGCCGGACACCCCGACCCCTAGAAGGGCCCGTTGAGCTGCACGTTGGCGAGGTTGAGAAACCCGGCAATGGTGACCCAGACGATATAGGGGAGCAGCAGGAGGCTGGCCACCCGGGATATCCGCCAGAAAAAGCCGATGATCACGGCGATCGACAGCCATAGCAGTGGAAGTTCGATCAGGGCCCAGTCGGGGCGCTTGAGGGTGAAGAAGAGCAGACTCCAGACCATGTGCAGGATGCTGTTCGCGGCCCAGAGCGCCAGCAGCCAGATCCTGTGCAGTCTCGACTGACAGCGCCGCCATGCCAGAACGGCCGAGACGATGATCAGGACAAACACTGATGACCAGATCACCCCGAAGGCCCAATCCGGGGGTTTCCACGGGGGCTGTTTCAGCGCCTGGTACCAGGGTCCAAGGTCGGTCAGCCGCTGGCCCGCCAGGGAAACGACGCTGACCCAGGCCACCGCAATGGCCACCTGGATCAGAAGACGAAGGGCAGGGCGCGTGTCGGACGATGTCATGGATGTCAGTTTAGGTTGTTTCCGATTGACATGAACAAAGTCTGAAGAAATCCTTACACTACGCCTGCTTCTTCCGGCTCGTTGACCACGGTCAGCGGGGCCGGATCACCAGCCATGATTGCCCACCCACTTTGGAGACTTGCATGAGTGCAGCCCCGACCACTGCGCCCCAGCGCAGCACCACCGCCACCGCCATCCTCGCGACACTGGGCCTTGCCCTGATCGCCGGATGCGCCCCCAAGGACAACTCGGTCAAGATCGGTCATGTCGGCCCGATGACGGGCTCGATTGCCCACCTGGGCAAGGACAATGAGGCCGGCGCCAAGCTGGCCATCGCCGATCTCAACAAGGCAGGAATCAAGATCGACGGCAAGGCCGTCACATTCACCCTGCTCTCGGAAGACGACGGCGCCGATGCCAAACAGGGAACTGTTGCCGCACAGAAACTTGTCGATGCCAAGGTGGCAGGCGTGATCGGTCACCTGAACTCCGGCACCACCATCCCGGCCTCCAAGATATACAGCGACGCGGGCATCCCCCAGATATCGCCATCGGCCACCAATCCGAAATACACCCAGCAGGGCTTCAAGACCGCATTCCGGGTCGTCGCCAATGACGCCACTCTCGGGGGCACACTCGGTCGCTATGCAGTGACCGAACTCAAGGGCAAGAACATCGCGGTCATCGATGACCGCACCGCATACGGACAAGGGGTTGCCGACGAGTTCGTCAAGGGTGTGGAGTCTGCCGGAGGCAAGGTCGTCGATCGGCAATTCACCACCGACAAATCCACCGATTTCATGTCCATCCTGACAGCCATCCGTGCGAAGAAACCGGACATCGTCTTCTACGGCGGAATGGATGCCGTCGCCGGGCCGATGCTGCGCCAGATGGATCAGCTCAAGATCACCGCAAAGTTCATGGGCGGCGATGGTATCTGCACCACTGAACTGCCGAAGCTGGCCGGCCCCGCAATTGGCAAGGACCGCATCTTCTGCGCCGAAGCGGGCGGTGTTGTCGGCCCCTACGAGAAGAAGATGGCCGATTTCCGTGAGCGATTCAAGAAGGAAACCGGTGAAGAGATCAAGCTCTACGCACCCTATGTCTACGATGCCACCATGGTGATGGTTGAGGCCATGAAAAAGGCCAATTCGACCGACCCGAAGAAGTACCTGCCTGAACTGTCGAAGATCACCTACGACGGCGTGACCGGCCGGATCTCCTTCGATCCCAAGGGTGACATCAAGAACGGTGCGCTCACCCTCTACACCTACAAGGCCGGCAAGCGCGAGCAGATGCGCGTGGTGC
>CAYYDO010000021.1:6565-11090 GCA_964470595.1 uncultured Burkholderiaceae bacterium
GGCGAAAATCCAGTACGAGGGCGTGACCGGCCCCATCGCATTCGACGAGAAGGGCGACATCAAGGGCGGGACACTGACGCTCTACACCTATCGCGGCGACAAGCGCGAAACACTGAAAGTCATCCAGTAATCCTGGCGCTCCGGGGGCTTCTACGGCCCCCGGAACCATGGTGCCCGCGATGGACACCCTGATCCAGCAGTTGATCAACGGCCTCGTGCTGGGGAGCGTCTATGCGCTCGTGGCCCTGGGGTACACCATGGTCTACGGCATCCTGCAGCTCATCAACTTCGCCCATGGCGAGGTGCTCATGATCGGAGCGATGGTGGCGCTGACAGTCCTCGGTCTGATCGAGACCCTGGCACCCGGAACGCCGCTGGTCCTCGCTCTCGTGATTGCAACCGCAGTCGCCATTCCGGTGTGCATGGCGGTCGCTGCCGGCATTGAGCGCATCGCATACCGACCGTTACGCAACGCCCCGCGACTGGCACCATTGATCACCGCGATCGGCATCTCGATCATCCTGCAAACCATCGCCATGATCATCTGGTCGCCGAACCCGCGCCTTTTCCCCGATCTGCTGCCCACCACCGCCTTCGAGATCGGGGGGGCACTCATCGCTCCCAAGCAGATTCTCATCCTGACCGTCGCCGGGCTGGCGATGGCGGGCCTTCTGCTGCTGGTTCACAAGACCCGGCTGGGTCGTGCCATGCGTGCAGTGTCGGAAAATCCGCGAATTGCAAGCCTGATGGGCGTGCATCCCGACCGGGTCATCGCCGCCACGTTCATGCTGGGGGCCGCACTTGCGGCGATCGCCGGCGTACTGGTGGCGATGAACTACAACATCGCACAGTTCACCATGGGATTCCTTCTGGGTTTGAAGGCCTTCACGGCCGCAGTTCTCGGAGGTATCGGGAACCTCGGTGGGGCGGTCGCCGGAGGGATTCTTCTCGGCGTCATCGAAAGCCTGGGTGCAGGCTACATCGGTCCGCTCACAGGGGGCTTTCTGGGCAGTCACTACCAGGACATCTTCGCATTTGCCGTGCTCATCACCGTACTCATTTTTCGCCCATCGGGTCTGCTCGGCGAACGCGTCGCCGATCGCGCCTGAAAGTCGATCATGCGCTGGGGAAACATTGCCATCCCGATGACCCGCCGCAATGCGATGCTTGCGGCAATCGGAATCGGTGCGGCGCTGCTGCTCTTGCCCTTCGTGGCGGGACTCGCAGGAAACGCCTGGATCCGGATCATGGCGTTTGCCATGCTGTACGTCATGCTGGCCCTGGGCCTGAATATCGTGGTGGGCTATGCGGGCCTTCTGGATCTCGGCTACATCGCCTTTTACGCGGTGGGGGCGTATATGTACGCCCTGCTCGCATCCCCCCATCTGTTCGAGCAATTCGAGTGGATACGCCAGACATTCCCGGACGGACTGCACAACTCCATCTGGCTGGTGATCCCGCTCTCGGCGCTGCTGGCAGGCATTTTTGGCGTGTTGCTGGGCACCCCCACCCTGCGCCTTCGCGGAGATTACCTGGCCATCGTCACGCTTGGGTTCGGCGAGATCATCCGGATCTTCCTCAACAACCTGAATGCACCCGTCAACCTCACCAATGGTCCGCAGGGAATCACCAACATCGACCCGATCACCATCGGTGGGCTGAATCTCTCACGTTCAACCGAGATTCTCGGCATCACCATTCCCTCGGTCCAGCTCTACTACTACCTGTTCCTCATCCTCACCGTGATCGTGATCGTGATCACCGTGCGCTTGCAGGATTCCCGCGTGGGTCGCGCCTGGATTGCCATTCGCGAGGATGAGACAGCCGCCAAGGCCATGGGGATCAACACACGCAACGTCAAATTGCTGGCGTTCGCCATGGGTGCATCGTTCGGCGGCGTCTCGGGTGCCATGTTCTCGGCATTCCAGGGTTTTGTCTCCCCCGAGAGCTTCGTGCTGATGGAGAGCATCGTGATCGTCGCCATGGTCGTGCTCGGAGGCATGGGATATGTGCCGGGTGTGGTGCTGGGAGCGATCCTGCTCTATGTCATCCCGGAGTCGCTGCGCTACATCGCCAAGCCGCTGCAGGAGACTCTCTTCGGCACCGAACTGATGGCGCCGGAAGCGTTGCGCATGCTGCTGTTCGGCCTGGCCATGGTCACCATCATGCTGTATCGACCGCGCGGTCTGCTGGCAGCGCGGCGCGCCCTGTGACATCGTGAGTCACGATCTCCCACCCGGTTCGCCGATCGCATGTCCATGACCACGGAGCATCCGATCCTTCGCATCACATCGGCCCGAAAGGTGTTCGGCGGCCTGGTGGCGCTCGACAATGTCAGCCTCGAGATTCGTCAGGGCGAAATCTATGGGCTGATCGGTCCCAACGGAGCCGGCAAGACCACGTTCTTCAATGTCATCACGGGTCTGTATGCGCCCGATGGCGGACAGTTCGAACTGGCGGGCACACCGTATCGACCACAGGCTGTACACCGGGTGGCCAGCGCCGGTATCGCGCGCACCTTTCAGAATATCCGCCTGTTTCCGGACATGACGGCGCTCGAGAATGTGATGGTTGGTCGGCATGTGCGCACCCACGGACTCCACCGCGGCGTGATAGGTGCCATCCTGCGTACCCGACAGTTTCGCCAGAGCGAGCAGTCGATTCGCGAGGAGGCCCATGCCCTGCTGGACTACCTCGGCATTGGTCGGCTGGCCGACGCCACAGCCCGAACGCTCTCGTATGGTGATCAACGGCGCCTGGAGATTGCCCGTGCGCTTGCCACTGAGCCCCGGCTGCTGGCCCTTGATGAGCCGGCGGCCGGCATGAATGCCACTGAGAAAAACGCACTGAAGACAACCCTCGAGCAGATTCGACAGGACGGCAAGACCATCCTGATCATCGAGCACGACGTACGATTGGTCATGGGCCTGTGCAACCGCGTGACCGTCATGGATTACGGCAAGGTGATTTCGCAGGGTCTGCCTGCCGATGTGCAGCGCGACCCGGCTGTGATCGAGGCTTACCTTGGCTCGGGAGCCACCCATGTCTGATCACGCTCACCGACCGCACGATATTCCGGCGCTGGAATGCCGTAATCTGAAGGTGCGCTATGGCGGAATCCAGGCGGTCAAGGGTGTCAGTCTCTCGGTTCGTCCGGGGGAGCTGGTCACACTGATTGGTGCCAACGGAGCCGGCAAGACCACCACTCTCAAGGCGATCACGGGCCTTCTCGCACCGGCGGAGGGCGAGATTCTTTTTCACGGCAAGCCCATCAATGGCATGGCCGCGCATCAACTTCCCGCACAGGGTCTGGTGATGGTTCCGGAAGGTCGGGGGGTGTTCACCCGAATGAGCATTCTCGAGAACCTGCTCATGGGTGCTTATTGTCGTGCGGGCGGTCAGGGGACGGGCAGCCCCGCCCGTCCCGACGGCCATGTCTGCGCCCCCACGGATGCACAGATCAGGCAGGAGATCGATGCGCAGCTCGCGCTGTTTCCCCGACTGGGTGAGCGGCTGCATCAGCTTGCCGGCACGCTCTCCGGGGGTGAGCAGCAGATGCTGGCGATGGCCCGTGCCCTCATGGCCAGGCCGTCGGTGCTGCTGCTGGACGAACCATCCATGGGGCTCTCGCCGGTGATGGTGGAGCGCATCTTCAATGTGATCCGGGATGTCTCACGCAGTGGGGTGACGATTCTTCTGGTCGAGCAGAATGCGCGGCTCGCGCTGCAGGCCGCGCATCGCGGCTATGTCATGGAATCGGGAGTCATCACCACGAGCGCCGATGCGTCAGCGCTGCTGGATGATCCAGCGGTACGCACAGCCTACCTGGGTGAATGAGTTCAGATCAGTTTTGAAAAACGCCCGGGATGCTGCTGCGACTGGAAGTAGCGATCGAACACCATCGCAATCCCACGCAGAAAGAAACGGCCTTTCGGGGTGATCAGCAGTCGATCCGCATCGATCGTGATGATGCCCTCGGGAACAAAGGTCTGCTTCAGCTCGGCGAGTTCCGGTGCGAAGTAATCCTGGAAAATCACGCCGTGTGCATGACCGATGGCGTCCATTGATGCCGCGCCCTGACACATGAGATCCATGATGACCTCCCTGCGCACGAGATCATCGCTGTCGAGCTCGAACCCCCGGGCAACCGGAAGCGCATCGCGATCCAGGCACTCGTAGTACTCATCCAGTGTCTTGACGTTCTGGCTGAACGAGGCACCGATCTTGCTGATCGAGGAAATACCCAGCGCCAGCAGATCGCAGTCGGCCTGGGTGGTGTATCCCTGGAAATTCCGATGCAAGCTGCCATTACGCTGGGCCACGGCAAGTTCATCGTCGGGGCGCGCGAAATGATCCATGCCGATGTATTGGTATCCCGCATCGAGCATCATGTTGATCGCCATCAGCATGATCTCGAGTTTCAGTTCAGCGCTCGGCATGTCCTCGGGATTGATGCGACGCTGCGGCTTGAAGCGCTCTGGCAGATGGGCGCGACTCGGAGTGGTTTGCCAAGGAAGTCCAGAAG
>CAYYDO010000021.1:11100-11989 GCA_964470595.1 uncultured Burkholderiaceae bacterium
TCATGAACGTATAAGTGTCATACGCCGGGTTAGGGTTCATGTCGGGATTGCGGTTATCCGGTGATTTCAGGTTTTTAAGCCTGACTTCCAAGGATTGGCCTTTGCCATCCCCGCCCTTGCCGGCCTGAGTGCGACCCGGTCCGGTGCGGCGGCGAGCACCCGCTCCAGCGTGCGCGAAAACCCTTCGGTGGTCTGTCGCGGAAGCCCGTACATCAGGTCCATGTTGATCGATGTGAAGCCCGCTTCGCGCGCCGCATCGAGCGTGGCCATCGTCATCTCGGCAGGCTGGATGCGATGAACCGCCTGCTGTACCTGGGGATCGAAATCCTGGACACCGATGCTCATGCGATTGAAGCCGAGATCGGCCAGCAGATGAATGACATTGCGATCCGCACTGCGCGGATCGATTTCAATCGCCACCTCGGCATCGCTGGCGAAGTCGAATGCATCACGCAACATGCGCATCAGACGCGACAGTTCAGCGGCATTCAGAAATGTCGGTGTGCCGCCGCCAAGATGCAACTGGGTAACCCGCCGGCTGCGTGGAAGGTACGACGACTGGAGACGAATCTCCTTCTCGAGATAATCGAGGTAACGACTCGAACGGCTGTGATCACGGGTGATCACCTTGTTGCAGGCACAGTAGTAGCAGATCGATGCACAGAACGGCAGGTGCACATAGAGCGACAGGGGCTTGTCGGGCTCGATGCGGTCACGATGGTCAAGCCATCGGGCGTGCGTGCGCGCATCGAACGCAGGATGAAAACGGTCGGCCGTAGGGTAGGAGGTGTAGCGTGGTCCGGGCCGGTCAAAGCGGCGGATCAGCGCCTCATCCACGCCAAAACTCTCGATGGTTGTCATCACCCGCCTCGCTTCCTGCCCTTGATCA
>CAYYDO010000021.1:11999-19246 GCA_964470595.1 uncultured Burkholderiaceae bacterium
TCGAAATCAATCGGTGCAAGCTGTTGTCTGCAGACTCCCATCATTCGCGACAACCTTGATGCACATCATCAAAAAAACGCCCAAAGGGGGGAGCCTTTGGGCGTATCCCGTCTGGCCCGGACGGGGGACATCCGACAATGGGCCTTGAGGGAGAGAAACCTCGCGAGATCAGGTCCGCATGATCACAGAGGAATAATGAAGTCGCACCCGCTCTCTCTCACTTCTGCCCGGATGCGGCATTGACCAGTTTCGCCACGGGGCCCTGCAGCTCCGGCCAGTTCTTTGCCATCGGCTCGCCATAGAGTGGCTTGTAGGCTCCCTGGTGGCACGTGGCGCAGTTGACCTTGCCGATATCACCCATGGGCCCCAGGCGATTGGCCGGAAATGCGGGAGTCAAAGGTGCGATGAATTCCCTGTTCAACTCCCGAACCATCTGAATACCGTGCCAGGCGACGGTACGCTGAGGCGGGCTTTCAGCCCAGTTCGAGAAGTTGCGAGAGTTGTGACAGTAGGTGCAGTTGACACCGAGCCCCTTGGACATGTGCATCATCAGTCCGTAGGTGGCCTCGGTGGCCTGCGTGGATGAGCCACTGCCATTGCTGCCCTGTGGCAGCGCTGTCTGGGAACTCCGCCGGCCGCGTGTCTCTTCCAGTAAATACGCGGTGAAGCGATCCTTCGGCAGAGAGGACAGTCCGACAGAATCCACCGGCTCGTTCTGCCCGTTGCGCTGGCCGAGCAATCCTTTCGCCAGCTTGGACTCGTCGGGTCGGAACCAGATCTGCCCGGGAACGGGCTGACCGCGATGACAGGTATGACATGTCACGCCCGTCTGAGCCACGTGGTTGGTCCAGGCGGCATTCAGATGTTTGGTCATCTCGGTCATGCGACGGGCAACCACCTTGGTGTAGAGCGAGTCGTCCGCGAAGTTGGCGACGTTGTGACAATAGGCGCAGCCCTGCTCCGGCGAAATCCACTGTGTATAGGCCACCATCACCCGATTGAACTCACCCACGCTGAGATTGCCCAGTACCTTGACATTCTTGTAGACCTGCGAGGCACGAGGACCACTCTTGTCGGCCTCTGGCAGCGCCACAGGTGCAGTGTTGAGCTCGACCTGCTTCTCCAGAATGCGCGGGTTGTAGACCACTTCCATCCCGGTGCCGCGAAAACCTCTCTGCACCGGTTCAACCGGAGGCCTCTCGCAGCCGGCGAGGATGGCCGCCACCAGCAAGAGCAGCGCCAGCAATGAGCTTCGATTGAGCGTCATCATTTCGCTCCTTGGACAGTTAGGGGATCAGGCGTGGGCATGCCCCACATGTCAGGGTAGGGAGGCGCAATCCCATGCTTCACACCCCAGAGATACCAGTTGTCGACCACGGTGCCGGTCAGAAGAATGCCGATACCACCCGTCAACGGGCACAAGACGGCAAACCACCAGGCCCACCGGTGAATCGACTCCATCGTGGCATTGAAGCCCATGGTCCATCGCCAGAAGAGTGCTGCCCGCTCGGATGCGGTGCCACGATCGACGATCTGTTCGATCTCGCGATCGCCGCCATACTGACTCACCGCGAGAATCGTGGCGCCGTGCATCGCGAACAGAAGCGCCGAGCCGTAGAGGAAGGCAATCGACAGCATGTGGAAGGGGTTGTAAAACAGATTGCCGTAGCGAATCGAAAATGCGGCTGTCCAGTCGAGGTGCGAGAAAATGCCAAAGGGCACGCCCTCGGACCAGCTGCCCATGATCAGGGGGCGAATCAGACCCAGAACCAGGTACAGCCAGATCGCTGCGGCAAAGGCCCACGCAATATGGGTTCCCATACCAAGTGCACGCGCGCGCCGGTAGACCCTGACCCACCACAGGAGGATCGACACCGTCAGGAAAAAGCCGGCAATATTCCACCAGCCTCCCTGATTCAGAGGTGCGAGCCGCAGACCGTATTCGGGCGGAGGTGGATCCAGAGACAGCCAGAACAGCTGTCGCACGAACTGGATCGGATCGTAATTGACCTGCACCAGCATGTTCCAGCCAACGATGGTGAAAGCGATGATGAAACAGAAGAGTGACGCAATGCCCACCAGACCGAGATAGATCGGCCCGATCTGCGCATTGCCCAATCGTCCTGCAAGATGCAGAAGAAAGGGCTTGATCATGCGCTCACGATTGTCGGCCCCGCTCAGGTGAACACCCTGCTGGGTGGGTCCGACAGGCTGAATCTGAGTAAATAGATTTTGATATTCCATTGTTGTTCTCCTGACGTCCGCCCTACGACCAAATGGGCAGATTCAGCCACCATCCCCACCATTCGGGCCAGCCTCGGGTCCAGAACGGGCCGCTGATCACGATGCACACTGCGCTGAAGAAACCGGATCCAAGCGCCAGATAAAGACCCAGTCGGTGAATTCCGAGCGTGCCCACCGAGTAGCCGATGGTGTCGCGAAAGAAGGTGTCCTCGTGATCGGATGTCTTGACTGTCTGCCCCTTCGGCGGGTTCGATGCCGACAGGATCAGTCCGCCGTGCATGGCCAATGCCAGGCAGGTGGTGAAGAACAGCGTGATCGCCAGCATATGGGCCGGGTTGTAATGGAAGTGCTGGTACTGATAGCCGACGTTGGACACCCAATCCAGATGACTCAGAATGCCGTAGGGAAAGCCGTGGCCCCAGGCACCGAGCAATACCGGCCGGATCACCACGAGGGTGACATAGGCAAACACCGCCACACTGAATGCCACCGGAACGTGATATCCCATGCCGAGCTTTCGGCAGATCTCGACTTCACGCAGCGCCCATGACCCGAAGGCGGCAATGGCGCAGATGGTGATCAGCTGCCAGAGCCCCCCCTGCAAGAGCGGAGCAAAGCCTAGTCCGTAACTCAAATCAGGCGGTGCAATGTTGATCTGCCAGATGTTCCAGGTCGGTCCCTGGGACGCACCCCACAGGATCAGTACCGTACCCAGAACGGCAAAGAAGACCGATGTGAGTCCGAAGAAGCCGACATAGAAAGGCCCCACCCAGAAGTCGAACAGGTCCCCGCCTACCAGCGTTCCTCCGCGAACACGATACTTTCTCTCAAAACTGAGCATCGCCATGTGTATTCTCCAATTCAGGTGCAGAGGACGCCTACCGCTGACGGAGGCCCCCTCTGCGGTGCTCTACAACACTTACTTTGGCGAGGCGACAGCTGCGGGCTTCGCAGCCTTGACTTCTGCCGTGGTCTTGCCATCCAGCCAGTTGAAGCGATCGGTGCTCAACAGAATGAAATGAATCATGGCTGCGAGACCAAAAAGAAACACCGCCTGCGCTGCAAGTGCGCGGAGCGGATCGAACAGGCGCCATATTCTCCACATGGTTCCATCTCCTATAAAAAATCAAGTGAGCTGCGACATGAAGGTATAAACAGCAGCCTTCACATCACCGATTAACGTCTTGCCACCTTCTGCTCCCGGAAACCAGGAACGCCACCGCAGAAACAGCATCTGCGCGACGAGAGCAATCGACAGAAACACAACGAAACTCACAGCAAAGATGCTGTAGTACGCCATGGAATTGGTTCGCACCGACTCCTGAAACGACTGGTCTGTGATCTGTGACATGGCATTCCCCTCAACAAGAAAGTGACGAATCAGTTAATCCACGGACGCCATGCCCAGACCAGCGCATGTGCAACGACGGCAGTTGCCGTGAAGGCGAGAAAGCCCTGGATGTAGAACTTGTGAAACTCCTGGGCCTCATCGTCAGTGAGCCCCGAAAGACTCGATCTGTCATTGCTCCTGAAAGTTGGCCTCTCGGCCGTTACCACGACAACCCCCCGTGGCCGGAGATGACACAGCGCGAAGCTGAGACATTGGATTGGCAGATCCCGTGATGCAGTCTTGGCTCATGCGGGTTCCCCCTGGCGAAGCGCATCGCGTGCCCGCGAAACATGTGTGACGGTCACCCTGCGATCTGCCGTGGCGCGGGCCTGCGCCTCGGCTCGATCGCGCAGACGCTTGGCAGCGGAAATCTGGACCAGGACGGGTTCGGTCTCCACCAGTTGCGCCAGCAGGTTCTGTGCTTCCGGATCCCACTCGCAGGTGACCTCTCGATGACTGTCAGCACTCCTGGCAGGCGTTGCATCGACACGATCAAGATCGGTCCCGAGAGGCAGGATGTGGAACAGGGCATCGAACAGCGCGTTGCAGAACTCCTGCACAACATAGGTGGCACCGGCATAGCCCATGAAGGGCGTGCCCGTGTGGCGGCGGATGATGGCACCGGGAAATGACGCCGGAATATAGGCTGCCCGTGAACCGGTCTCGGCAAGGTACATACGCTCGTTGTAACTGCCGAACATCACAAGGGGCGGTCTTTCCCTGCACAAGCTGCGTACCGAGGCGTTGTCGGTCTTCTCGCCGGGACGACGGGATACCGCGAACTGACAGGGCATGCCGAGTTCATCCTCGAGGAAGTGACGCAAACCACGGGTGTAGGTATCGTTGGCGACCACGGCGAAACTGGCGGTACCGAAGAAGTCCTGCGTGACCGAGCGCCACAGGTCCCAGATCGGCTTGATCGTGGTGTGCTTCTGCTGCGTGATGAAAGGCTCCGGATCGAGTCCGAGCAATTCACCGAGTGTGCGCAGAAAGCGCGTCGTGCTGTGCAGTCCGATGGGTGCCTGCAGATAGGGCCGATCCAGCGCCTCACACAGCATGCGGCCATACTCGCGATACATGCAGATGTTCACATCGGCCTCGACCAGGCGCGACATGTCGGCGAGATGACTGCCCAGCGGGAAGACCATATTGATATCGGCACCGATACCCTGGACCAGACGCCGGATCTCGGCGAGGTCGCTCGGCATATTGAACGTGCCGTAACTGGGTCCGATGATGTTGACACGCGGCCGCTCACCTTCCTTGCGGGGCCGGCGCGCGGGTACCTTTTTCATGCCGTATTCGGTCCACAGCCACATCATGGCCCGATCGGCACACTGCCATTGATCCTCGTCGATCGTTCGCGGCAGAAACCTCTTGATGTTGGTTCCCTCGGGTGTCACACCGCCACCGATCATCTCTGCAATCGAACCCGTCACCACCACTGCGGGCAGATCGGGATCAAGCGTGGCGTGAGCACGCTTCATCGCACCCTCGGTGCCTTCGCGACCGAGTTGCTCTTCGGCGAGCCCGGTTACCACGATAGGCAACTCGTGTGGCGGCAGTGCGTCGGTGTAATGCAGTACCGATGTCACCGGAAGGTTCTCGCAGCCCACCGGGCCATCAATCACCACCTGCATGCCCTTGACAGCGGTGAAGACATACACCGCACCCCAGTAGCCACCAGCCCGATCGTGATCAAGGACGAACATCAGCCCATCTCCTCGGCTTTGCGCGCCTTTTGCTGACGCGCCAGTTGTCGGCGGGTAGTCTCGCGGAATTCCGGATGGGCGCGGGGTATCTCTTCCCAGACGCCCGCGTTGTCACCATCACCAATGTCCTCGAAGAAACTGTGCATCTGATCGAAGCGACCCTTGTTGCCAATTGCCGCCTGAATCACCTGCGCCAGTGAACCGGCGCCGGCAGGACCCATCAAAGGTCTGGCCGATATCAGATTGGTGAAGTAGAGCGCAGGAATACTCGCCTGCTTGGCCGCCTGAACCACCGGCGTCGTGCCAATCGCCAGATCGGGGTTGAACTCCTGCATGGCGGCAAGATCCTGCTCCAGCGATGCACGAAACACCACCTGTACGCCTCGCGCCTCGAGCCACTGCCGATCAGCTTCGGCGTATGGTGTCCGCGGACATGCGGTCCCCACATAGCGCAGGTCGGCACCCAGTTCCACGAGCAGACGGCCCACCAACAGTTCGGAACCCTCATAACCACTCATGGTGATCCGGCCCTTGACCGGCATCCGCCCCATGGCGGCACGGATCGCTGGAAGAACCGCATTCTTTGCAGCATCGATACGATCCTGCGCGATGTTCGCTGCGGCCCCGACCGACTGCAGCCAGGACTCGGTACCCTCGACCCCGACGGGTGCCGAGCCAACGACGTTTCGTCCAGCAGCTTCGAACTGACGGATGCTCGATGTGTAGAAGGGATGAATCGCAGCGACTGCGGCGCAATCAAGCGCTGCGTAGAGTTCACGCCACTCGCGGGTGGGCACCACCGGTCCGGCGGCCAGGCCCATCGGTGCCAGCATCATTCCGATGCCAACGGGATCAGCGGGAAACATTTCGCCCAGCAGCGTGATGGTGGGTCGATCTGCCACGCGCTGCGTCGGTGCCTTCACCGGACCCGCGAGAATTTCTTCACGCGCATAGGCAAGCATGGCGCCCGCCAGCACATCCTTGGCTTCCGCATGAGTGGGCACGCCGAACCCCGGCACATCGATGCCGACGATGCGTACACCGTTGATCTCCTTGGGCAGCAACTGAAGAGGAACGCCACTGGCCGTGGGCACACAGAGATTGATGATGACGATCGCATCCAGCGCGGCCGGATCAGCCTGCGCATACACCGCATCACGGATATCCTCGAAGAGCTTTCCTGTCACCAGCGTCTCGGAGTTGAACGGCACATAACCGACGCTGCGTCGTGCTCCGTAAAAATGGGAGGTAAACGTCAGGCCATACACGCAACAGGCCGAGCCCGACAAAATGGTCGAGGTGCGACGCATCCGCAGCCCCACGCGCAAGGAGCCAAATGCTGGACACATGCTCTGCGGCTGATCGTGCGGCCCCTTCGGATAATCGCGGGCGTAGCGCTCCAGCGTCTCGCTCTTTCCTGCGGCAGCGGCAGCGGCCTTCATCTCCGATGCGCCCGCATGACAGCCCAGCCCATCACCTCCTGCGGTTGCTGGAGCAGATGGTTCGCTGCCAGTTGCAGCAACGATCGGTATGGTCAGTGATTGGCGCATGGTCCCTTGCTCCCGATCTCAGATGTCTTCGTAGACAACTTCCAATGACTTGCGCGCAACCACATCTTTCCCGGTCATGTCAGCCACCGTGGCAGGCTCAAGCACCACATTGCGACCCACACTGTCGGCAGCAAACAGGCCCAGAAGCTCATCCTGGGAGAGCGGTGCGGGTCGCACCGGCGGTGCCTCTGCGACATTGGTGGCGAGTTCCTCGAACAACGACGCCCATGCAGTTCCGGGACGGCCGATGATTTCGTAACTTGCACTCTTGCGACGGATATCCTCGTTGGCGGGAATCGCGGCGAGCACCGGAATTCCGGCCTTGCTCGCAAAGGCGCTGGCCTCGCCGGT
>CAYYDO010000022.1:0-18109 GCA_964470595.1 uncultured Burkholderiaceae bacterium
CTGCTCGATGTTCATTCCGCGAAATGCCAGCGGACGCTCGAATACAGAGCCCACTTCCGTGCTGAACGTCGGCAGGACACGCGTGTAGGAATCGGTATCGAATCCCACATTGTTGCGATAGATGGTTTTGTCGAAATCCTGGGAGTTGTAGAGATAGGTCTGCAGGGTGCGGGTCCGGTCACCGTCCTGACGATGACTGTAACGGGTGGCATGCAGCGCGATCCGGGGTGTGATCGACACGCCCTGGGTAAAGTGCCGCCAGGCCAGAGATCCGGTTGCCACCATGCGATCACCCTCGGCCATCGTGGCGTGACGGAATGATGTCCATTCGGCATTCATCCTCCAGTCAAGCGGAAAGCCTTCGGCACTGGTCATGTCCCGATGCGATCGACTCATCGCGAGACGCGGCGCCCATGCATAGGGGCGTATCAGGGGCGCCGCCCGATCCTGCAACAGCTGATAGTCCTGGGCCTGGGCGGCCAGTCCCCAACCTGCGACATTGGTGTTCAGGGTGAACGTTGCAGGCAGCAGTCGCTGCGACGACACCAGCAGCGAGCGACCGAGATCGGAGAAATAATTGTCGTCGGAGGCCCTCATGATCTGAAGGCCGAGTGTGGTTTCCGGCGTTACCCGATAACTCGTGTTGATGGCGGCAAACTCCCGCTGGGTTCTGGTGATCGTGTCCGGCAGCACCTCGTATCGGACCGTGCCCAGGGCATTCTCACGCAGGAAGCGGAACTCCGAACCAAGCTGCAGTCCCCGCCGCGAGATCAGACGGGGAGACAAGGTCAGATCATGCTGAGGTGCCATGTTCCAGTAGAAGGGGACTTCCACCTCGAGTCCGAGTTTCGATGATGTGGTGTACGACGGGGACAGGAATCCCGTCTTGCGTTGCAAGCCGATCGGAAAGGACATGTC
Organism: uncultured Burkholderiaceae bacterium; assembly: GCA_964470595.1. Lineage (GTDB taxonomy): Bacteria > Pseudomonadota > Gammaproteobacteria > Burkholderiales > Burkholderiaceae_A > Lacustribacter. The sequence continues at coordinate 919 of CAYYDO010000022.1, forward strand.
GCCAAAGGGCAGCAAGGCCCGATCACCCCAATACAGGGTGGCCGATCGGGTGGATCCCACTTCCCGTATCTGGTCGATGAGCATTTCGCTCATACGCAACTCCCAGGCAGGCCGGTCCCTGGCGCAGGTGGTGTACACCGCATCGGTCAGTTTCGTTTCCATGGGCTGAAGGAATTCCGCAACCTTTGCCGAACCGCGACCACCGGTCGAAGTGAGCTGATACTCGATGTTTTCGAATGACCCCTGTGTGGTGCCCAGCTTCAGCCGCAATCGCGGCCCCTGGTAAAACTCCCCCTCGCGAAAAAGCCTGACCTGGCCTTCTGCAATGAGTTCGTCGCGCACGAGGTCATGCCGGATGCGATCACCCTTGATGAACATCCCGAGCTGACGGAACTCGGCCTCTCCCTCGGCCTCGATCAGATCGTCGGTCTGGCCGCTGATGCCACGGCCAAAGATATAAAACGGTGTATTGCTGGTCTGAGGCGGTTCGAGGTTCAGGATGGGGTCAAATTTCAGGCCAAGCCCCGGTACCGGGGCTGATGACTGCGGCGTGTTGCGGCAGGTTTCCTCCGCCATGGCCGGAGGAGCGAACCATTCCAGCGCCAGAAACATCAGGACACTCAGGCGGGGGACAGAGACCGACCCGGCGCGGCGCGCCCGCGCGTCGAAGGCGGATCGGGTGGATGGCATGCCCTATTATAGAGAGCGACACGTCGCCCTCCGGCAGCATCCCCCTCACCCCCATGTCAGACCCCCGTATCGATCAGGCCCGCCAATGGCTGGCGACCGTGCAAACCAGAATCTCGTCACTCGGGTGGTCACTCGACCCTGACAGTCTGATGCCGGCCTCGAGCGATGCCTCCTTCAGGCGCTATTTCAGACTTCAGGCGACGCACAACGGACAGGCCTCGTCCCTGATCCTGATGGATGCACCCCCTGACCGAGAGGACATCCGGCCCTTCATCGAGGTGGCCGGGCTCATGGAGCAGGCCGGGGTCCATGTGCCGCACATCTGGGATCAGGATTCCGCCATGGGCTTTCTGCTGTGCGCCGACCTGGGTCATCAGACCTACGCGGCGCGACTGGCCGAAAATCCCCCGAGCGGAGAGATAGCGACGATGATGCAGGACGCCTGGCGTGCGCTCATTCGATTGCAGCTGCACCCCGGGGAGCATCTCGCCCCGTACGACGAAGCCCGCATGACCCAGGAGATGAAGCTCTTCGATGAGTGGTACCTGAAACGCCACCTGGGGCATCACCTCAGCGCCAAGGAGCAGCAGGCTCTTGGTCAGACGATCCAATTGATTCTCGATCAGTGCCTGGGCCAGCCGTGCGTCATCGTTCATCGCGATTACCACAGCCGCAACCTGATGGTGACCAAGAACGACCCGCCCGGCATACTCGATTTCCAGGACGCTGTTTTCGGACCCATCACCTACGACCTGGTATCGCTTCTGCGCGACGCGTATATCGATTGGCCCGAGGAGCTTCAGATCGACTGGGCCGTTCGCTACTGGAAAGACGCGCGTGATGCGGGCCTTGCGGTGGCCGCCGACTTTGGCGAATTCTGGCGCGACTTCGAATGGATGGGGCTGCAGCGTCACCTCAAGGTTCTGGGCATCTTCGCACGCCTTCACCACAGGGACGGCAAGGATGGCTACCTCAAGGACATCCCGCTGGTGCGTCGTCATGCGCTGTCGGTCGCGCGCCGCTATCAGGGTCTGGGCCCCCTGGCACATATCCTCGAGCGCGCCGCATGACCGGGACAAGGCGCCATGACAGCCCAGCCCCGATGGGGGCCATGGTGCTGGCGGCAGGACGCGGCGAGAGAATGCGCCCCCTGACCGACAGCACACCCAAGCCACTGCTGTGCGTTCGCGGGAAACCGCTCCTGCAGCGGCACCTGGAGGCTCTCTCCAGCGAGGGGCTGCGCGATGTCACGATCAACATCGCACATCTCGGTCAGCAGATCGTGCAGTTTGCCGGCCATGGCGAGTCTTTCGGCCTGCGCATACGCTACGCACTGGAACCCGCAAATGCCCTGGAAACGGCGGGGGGCATCGCAGCGGCAAAGCCCTGGCTGAACGCCCGGGGCACGCTCATCGACGATCACTTTCTGGCGATCAATGCCGATGTGCTGACCGACTGGCCCATGCAACGTGTCCGGCGCATTCGTGATGACATGCGGAGCGGACAAGGCGCAAGCACATCCGCCAGACCCTTGTGCCACCTTGTGCTGGTCGATAACCCCGACCATCATCCACAGGGGGACTTCAGTCTCGACCCGGTCACGGGGCGGGTCGGACCGCGCGATATCGGGCATAGCCTGACCTTCTCGGGACTTGGCGTCTATGATCGGCAGATGTTCGCCTCCATCGTTCCAGGTACCCGTATCGGTTTGGCCCCGTTGCTGCATGCGGCCGTTGCCGCCGGGCGCTGCACCGGAGAGCACCATCGCGGGTTGTGGTCCGACGTGGGTACACCCGAGCGGCTTGCCGCACTGAATACGGACCACATCGACGGCGCTCCGGCCTCCTGACGTTCACACCACTCAACGAATCACGCGCAGCTTTCATCATGACTGAATCAACCTCTTCTGCAACAGATGATTTCATCGGCGGGCTGGACATGGATCTGCAGCCCCTGCCGCCGCCGGGACCGGCGCATGGCGAAAGGCACAAACTGCGTCGTCGGGCACTGGCAGGAGCGATCGCGACAAGGGGTGGAGGCCTGGTGATACTCGCCGCCGGCGGCGAGGTGGCGCGCAACCGGGACAACTTTTTTCCATTCAGGGCACACAGCGACTTTGTCTACATGACGGGCTTCCCCGAGCCGGATGCCTGGTGGTTGATGCGCGTCGAACCGGACGGCAACACCAGGGATGTCATCGCATGCCGACCGAGGGATCCGGACCGGGAAATCTGGGATGGCGTGCGGGTAGGCCCGGAAAAGGCCGCCGATCGCTATGGTTTCGATACGGCAATGAATATCGCGGATCTCGATGACACCGTGGTCGCCATGGCGGCCAACCTTCCCGCCATTTATGGGCACCCTGGCAGCAGTCCCGAACTGGACAGTCATTTCAGAGTCTGGCTTGGCCGCCTGCGTGCGCAGGCACGTGCTGGCGTGAGCGCTCCGTCACAACTCGTCGATGTTGGTCAGTTGATTGCCGGTCAGCGTCAGATCAAGGATGAGCAGGAAATCGCCACGATGTCCCGCGCCGCACACATTTCCGCACAGGCCCATGTGCAGGCGATGCGCACCACGCGTGCAGGCATGCGCGAATACGAGATCGAAGCGGTTCTGCTGCACGCGTTCCGCGCTGCTGGCGCTCAATCGGTGGCCTATGGTTCGATCGTCGCCGGTGGTCCACACAGTTGCATCCTGCATCACCGCGCCGGTGACCGGGCATTGCGCACCGGAGAGCTTCTGCTGATCGATGCGGGTTGCGAACTTGACGGATACGCCTCGGACATCACACGCACCTTTCCCGTTGACGGGCGATTCACCAATGCTCAGCGGGCGGCCTACGACATCGTCTGCGATGCGCAGCAGGCGGCGATCGATGCCATCCGGGTGGGTGCGCCCTTTGCATCACCCCACGATGCCGCAGTGCGCGTGCTGACCCAGGGCATGATCGACCTGGGGCTTCTGCCAGGACATTCCCGTGATTCAGCCATCGAGACCGGGGCCTACAGGCGTTTCTACATGCATCGCACGGGACACTGGCTTGGTCTGGATGTTCACGATGTCGGCGACTACACAAAAGTACTCGCCGAGGGCATGGTGCTCACGGTCGAGCCAGGGCTTTACATTCGACCGGCTGCGGACATACCCGAGGCATTGTGGAATGTCGGTATCCGTATCGAGGATGACGCGCTTGTTACAGCCGAGGGGGCGCATCTTCTGACCCGTGGGGTACCGGTGAAGGCCGACCAGATCGAGGCACTGATGACATCATGAACCGCTACGGAGTGTTCCTCGAACTCGCTCGTCAGCCGGAATCAGCCCATGTCTGATCCCGTGATCAGAATCCAGGGTGCAGGGCCTGCTGGCATGATGGCAGCCCTGTTTCTGCTCAAGTTCGGCTGGAGCGAGGATGCGATCGAACTGATCGACCCCGCCATCGCCCGTGCCACCCCCACGCACGCGGATGACCCGCGCGTGCTGGCACTCTCGCCGGGAACACTGACCCGCCTCTCGCAACTGAATGTCACGATCGATGCAACCCGCATCCGCTGCATTCACGTCTCATCCCAGGGGCGCATCGGCAGCATGGAGATTCGCAGCCACAATGCGGGCGTCCCCGAACTTGGAGGACTCTCGGGCTATGCCGGTCTCATGGATGCATTGCGCGCACGACTCGTCGAGGCCGGTATACCCATCCATGCGGACACAGCCGCTTGCCGAAGCGATTCCCCTGGCGTGCGCATCGTTGCCGAGGGCGGAGTGTATCGCCCGGGGCAACCAACCGACCCGGGTGTCGAAGTGGTACGTGATTACGGTCAGGATGCGGTGCTCGGCTGGGTCGAGACCATGAAACCGCCCCAGGACACCGCATGGGAACGATTCACGCCGGACGGTGCGGTGGCTCTGCTGCCCGTCGGGAGCCGTTACGCCCTGATCTGGTGTTGCAGACACGATGCCGCTGCGGCTTTCGAATCATCCACACCCGAGATGCAGGCCTTGCAACTTGAACGGGCCATGGGGGGACGCGTCGGCGGTATCCGGCAGGTGCGCATCACGGCCCGCTATCCGCTCGGCCTGCTCTGGCGTGAGCAGATCGTTCAGGCGGAGACCGCCTGGATCGGCAATTCGGCGCAGACGCTTCACCCGATCGCAGGCCAGGGCCTGAACCTCGGAATTCGCGATGCCGAGGTGCTCGCTGCCTGTCTCATGCAACGCGGACGCCCGGTTGCCGAGCGTCTGCTCGATTACGCGCAACGGCGACGCACCGACCGCTGGGCTGTGCGCACCGCAACCGACACCCTGGCCCGCAGGGCGTGGGTTCGCCACACCATCGGAGGCGTCGCACTGCTCCCCGGGGCGCGGAAACTCCTTGGGCAGGTGCTCATGTTCGGCGGCTGAATCATGCACGACGCGACTTTCCCTGTTTTTCGGGAGCCATTCAGAATCGGACATCATGTGCTGGCCAACCGGGTCTTCGTCGCACCGATGGCGGGCGTCACCGACAGGCCGTATCGGCAATTGTGCAAGCGACTCGGAGCGGGTTACGCAGTCAGCGAGATGGCCGCATCCAACGCCCTGCTGTGGGCCACGGACAAGACGACACGACGCATTGACCACGAAGGCGAAACCCACCCGAAGGCGGTTCAGATCGCCGGAGCCGATCCTGGAATGATGGCCGAGGCGGCACTGTTCAATGTGCGCCGGGGCGCACAGGTCATCGACATCAACATGGGATGCCCGGCAAAGAAGGTCTGCCACGTAGCTGCCGGTTCGGCCCTGATGCAGCAACCGGAACTTGCCCGGCAGATACTCGCCGAAGTCATCCGGGCCGTGCGCGGACATCAGGTGCCGGTCACCCTGAAGATGCGCACGGGCTGGGATCGCGAACATCGCAATGCACCCGAAATCGCGCGTATCGCGGAGGACCTGGGAGTGGCCATGCTGACAATTCATGGCCGCACACGTGCCGATCGATACGAGGGGCAGGCGGAATACGACACCATCGCTGAAGTGAAACGGCGCGTATCCATCCCCGTCGTGGCCAACGGCGATATCGACAGCCCCGAAAAGGCGCTTCAGGTGCTGCGTCAGACCGGGGCCGACGCAGTGATGGTCGGCCGGGCGGGACAAGGCAGGCCCTGGCTTTTCCGGCAGATCGCACACTACCTGGAGACGGGGGAGCGGCTGCCAGACCCTGGGGAAGACGATATCGCCATGTGGCTGCGGGATCACCTGCGCGATCACTACCAGTTCTACGGAGAGGTCAAGGGTGTGCGGACTGCACGCAAGCACATCGGCTGGTACCTGAAGGGCATGCCCGGCGCGCGGGTCTTTCGCGAGTGCGTCAATCAACTCGAGAGCACCGAAGCGCAACTGCAGGCAGTCGAACATTTTTTCCGGAGTCGTCATGAGTTCCATCCCGGTCGATGACAACATCCCGAGCATCGAGGACACGGTCCGCAGGGCGCTCGATCACTATTTCAGAACGCTCGGAGACCAGACACCGCATGCGCTCCACGACATGGTAGTCAAGGCGGCAGAGCGTCCTCTGCTCGACATGGTCATGTCGCGCTACGACGGCAACCTCAGTCGGGCGGCGCGCGCCCTCGGTATCACACGCAACACCCTGCGCAAGAAACTGCTCGACCACGGCCTGCACGGAACAAACAGCGCCAGAGAACCAGAAACCCCAACCCTCGGAGCCTGCATGACCGCCGTCGCACCTGTCGTCTCATCCCCCCGCCCCCACCGGATCACCATCCGACGTGCGCTGATCAGCGTGTCGGACAAATCCGGCATCTTCGAGTTTGCCCAGGCACTTGCCGCCCGCGGCGTGACCCTGCTGTCGACCGGCGGTACGGCCGCACTGCTCACGCAACGGGGACTTGCCGTCACTCCCGTGGAGGACATCACCCGATTTCCGGAGATGCTCGACGGCAGGGTCAAGACACTTCACCCGGCCGTTCATGCAGGGCTCCTGGCGCGGCGAGATCTGCATGCCCACATGCAGGCGCTCGAATCGAGCGGTTTCGGTGCGATCGATCTGCTGGTGGTCAACCTCTACCCCTTCAAGGCGACCCTGGCACGCGCTGACGCAAGCTACGAGGATGTCATCGAGAACATCGACATTGGCGGCCCGGCCATGCTGCGGGCGGGAGCAAAAAATCATGACGGGGTCGCCGTGGTGGTCGATCCCTCCGATTACCCTGCGCTGCTTGAAGAAATGGACAGCCATCACAACAGCCTCGGTTGGCCGACACGCCAGCGGCTGGCGCGCAAGGTGTTCGCGCATACGGCGGCATATGACAGTGCGATCAGCAACTTTCTCAATGGTCTTGCCCCATCCGACTGCCCCGGGGACGCAGCCGGTTGCATGCCCCCGACTCCTGCGCAGGCAAGCGACTACCCCGAGATCCTGACACTGCAGTTTCACAAGGTCCAGTCGATGCGCTATGGCGAGAACCCGCATCAGAGTGCTGCCTTCTATCGGGATCCGGATGCACCGGTAGGAGCCCTGGCCACCATGCAGCAACTTCAGGGCAAGGAACTCTCGTTCAACAACATCGCAGATGCGGATGCGGCATGGTCGTGCGTGAGAAGTTTTGCTTCCTGCGCCTGCGTGATCGTCAAGCACGCCAATCCATGTGGCGTGGCGCTCGGCGAACATCCCCTCGCCGCCTATCGCAAGGCATTCGCCACCGATCCGACATCTGCGTTCGGCGGCATCATTGCCTTCAATCAGACGATGGATGCCGATACCGCACGAGAGGTGTCGAAGCAATTCGCCGAGGTGATCATCGCCCCCGGGTTCAGCAGCGAGGCCCTGGAGATTCTCGGAGCGAAGTCGAATCTTCGGCTGTTGCAGGTGGCACTCGGGGCAGATGACGCCACCGCAACCGGACGCGATCTGCGCCGTGTCAGCGGCGGAATCCTGGTGCAGACTCCCGACCGCGACACTTTGTCACAGAGTCATCTGCGCGTCGTCTCGAAACGCCCTCCCAGCCCGGCGCAACTCGATGACCTGCTGTTTGCCTGGAAGGTCTGTACCTGGGTCAAAAGCAATGCGATCGTATTCTGTCGCGATGGCATGACGCTTGGCGTGGGTGCGGGCCAGATGAGCCGGATCGATTCCGCGCGCATTGCCGCGATCAAGGCGGGCCATGCCAGTCTCGCGCTTGCGGGATCAGTTGTCGCGTCCGATGCATTCTTCCCCTTTCGCGACGGTCTGGATGCCGTGGCCGACGCCGGCGCCACATGCGTGATCCAGCCTGGCGGATCGATACGCGACGATGAGGTAATTGCGGCTGCAGATGAACGCGGCATCGCCATGGTGTTGACCGGTATGCGGCACTTTCGTCATTGAACCCCCGGCATTCTCCGCCTCGCCATGCGCATCCTCGGCATTGATCCCGGCCTGCGATGCACAGGCTTTGGCGTGCTGGATGCCGAGGGGCAACAGGTCCGCTATGTCGGAAGCGGAACCATCCGGCCGACACTCTCCGGCAGCGAGCCAGCCCGCCTGGCGGAGATCTTTCGGGGAGTACAGGAACTGATCGCTCACTTCCATCCGGATCAGGCCGTGATCGAACGGGTCTTCGTCAATGTGAACCCGAGGTCCACCCTCTCCCTCGGTCAGGCCCGGGGCGCCGCGATCGCAGCACTCGCCCAGAGCGCTCTTCCCATCGACGAGCTCACACCGCTGCGCATCAAGCAGTCGGTGGTGGGCTCCGGACGTGCCAGCAAGGAGCAGATTCAGATCATGGTGCAACGTCATCTGCGCCTGCCAGCCCTGCCCGGCCCCGATGCGGCTGATGCGCTCGCCTGTGCACTCGCATGGTGGCAGGCCCAGGCCCATGCGGGAGCAATCCGACGTGCTCGCACAGCATCTGCCCCACAATAGGACCCATCATGATCGGACGCATTCGCGGCACCATCGTTGCCAAGCATCCACCACAAGTGCTCATCGACGCCCATGGCGTGGGCTATGAAATCGATGTCCCGATGAGCAGCTTCTGCGACCTGCCCGAGAACGGCCACGACGTCACCCTGCTGACCCATATGGTGGTGCGGGAGGATGCGCAACTGCTCTATGGCTTTCTCACCGAAAACGAACGCCGGGCGTTTCGTGAACTGATCAAGATCAGCGGGGTCGGACCACGCATCGCTCTGGCCGTTCTCTCGGGCCTCACCGTAGATCAGCTCGTGTCTGCCGTAAGCACGCAGCAGGCGGGTCTGCTCACCCGCGTACCCGGCATCGGCAAGAAGACGGCCGAGCGTCTGATCCTTGAACTCAAGGGGCGCCTCGGCGAGGCCATCAGCACCACGCCATCTGCGCAAGCCCCCGCCGCCAGCGATGTGCTGCACGCCCTGCTGGCTCTGGGCTACTCGGAACGGGAGGCCACGGCAGTAGCCCGCACCGTGCCAGCAGGCGTTTCGGTGTCCGAGGGCATTCGCCTGGCCCTGCGCCAGCTCTCCCGCTAGGAGCGCGCACTCGCATTACACTATGTTCATGATCGAACATGAGGACCTCTCCAGCGCGCCCGGTACCGATCGCCGGCTGATCTCGGGAGATCCCGCCACCCCCGCCGAGGACGCCATCGAGAGGGCCCTTCGGCCCCAGCGACTCGACGAGTACATCGGTCAGCCGAAGGTGCGCGAGCAACTCGGGCTCTTCATCGAGGCGGCCCGGCAGCGCAAGGAAGCGCTCGACCATGTCCTTCTCTTCGGCCCTCCGGGCCTGGGCAAGACCACCCTGGCACATATCCTTGCTCGCGAACTGGGCGTGAATCTGCGTCAGACCTCCGGCCCTGTTCTGGAGCGGCCGGGCGACCTCGCCGCGCTGCTGACCAATCTCGAGCGCAACGATGTGCTCTTCATCGATGAAATTCACCGTCTCAGCCCGGTGGTAGAGGAGATTCTCTATCCCGCGCTCGAGGATTACCAGATCGACATCATGATCGGAGAGGGTCCCGCAGCCCGGTCGATCAAACTCGACCTGCAACCCTTCACACTGGTCGGTGCCACGACCCGTGCCGGCATGCTGACCAACCCGCTGCGCGATCGCTTCGGCATCGTTTCCCGGCTCGAGTTCTACGATCCCGCCGACCTCGCGGTCATCGTGCAGCGTTCGGCCGGCCTGCTGCAGGCCGATATCGATGCGAGTGGCGCCACCGAGATCGCCAGACGATCACGAGGCACACCGCGCGTGGCCAACCGCCTGCTGCGTCGCGTGCGCGATTTTGCGCAGGTCAGGGCCAGCGGCCGTATCGATGCCGCAGTTGCTGATCGGGCCCTGTCATTGCTGGAGGTGGACCGCCAGGGGTTCGATCTGATGGATCGCAAGCTGCTCGAGGCCATCATCGACAAGTTCCAGGGTGGGCCTGTGGGTCTCGATAACGTGGCCGCAGCGATCGGCGAGGCCAAGGACACCATTGAGGATGTCCTCGAACCCTTCCTGATCCAGCAGGGTTTTCTGCAACGTACGCCGCGCGGACGCATCGCCACTGCGTCGGCCTACACCCACTTCGGGCGGATCCCGCCACCCGATGCCACCAGCCAGCGACTGCTCTGATCATGACCGCCAGCCCCAACCTTTCCGTGATGACACTGGTGCTCGAAGCCAGCCTCCCGGTCCAGATCGTCATGCTCATGCTGGTGACGATCTCGATCCTCTCCTGGACCGTCATCTTCAGGAAATGGCAGTCGATCGGACGCGCACGCCGCGAGACCGCCGCATTCGAAAAGAGTTTCTGGTCGGGTGGCGATCTCATGTCCCTGTATCAGCAGGCGGAAAAGGGAAAGCTTGCAGGATCGCTGCCGCGCATCTTCGAAGCCGGCATGCGGGAGTTTCTGAAAATCCGGGCCAGTGGCGGCTCCGACACGGCCGCGGTGGTCGATGGCGCACGGCGTGCCATGCGGGCTGCCTTTCACCGTGAACTCGACAGTCTCGAGCGCAACCTCCCGTTTCTTGCATCGACCGGATCGGTCTCACCCTACATCGGCCTGTTCGGGACGGTCTGGGGCATCATGCATGCCTTCACCGGTCTGGCCAATGTGCAGCAGGCCACGCTGGCCAGCGTTGCCCCCGGCATTGCAGAGGCGCTTGTCGCCACCGCCATTGGCTTGTTTGCAGCCATTCCCGCCGTGGTTGGCTACAACCGCTACGCCACCGATATCGATCATCTCAGCATCCGCTTTGAAGGATTCATCGAGGAGTTTTCCAATATCCTGCAACGGCAGGTCATCCGCTGAACGGCATGCGCAATGGGTGCACCCGCCAGTAATCGAAGCCACCGCCGGCGCCGGATGATGAACGAGATCAATGTGGTCCCGTACATCGACGTCACCCTGGTACTGCTGATCATCTTCATGGTGACCGCGCCGATGATCGTCACGGGAACGATTGATCTTCCCAAGGCCGGACGTGCGGCGCAGGCGCCTCAAGCGGCCGTCGAGGTATCGGTCAGACAGGACGGCAGCCTCTCGGTGCGACGCAACACCCAGGGGGAGCAGGACAAGCCTGTCTCTCGCGACCAGCTGGTCGCGACAGTTCGCCAGATGATCGCGACCCCTGATACCCCGGTCATCATTTCTGCCGAGAAGTCGGTGCGCTACGAGATCGTGATCGAGACGCTCGATGCCCTTCAGCAGGCGGGCATCTCCCGCGTCGGCCTGAACGTCCGCAAACAGTAAGCATGAATGCGATCGAAGCCCGGGAGCGCCGCAATGCGGTCGGTGCCGCGATCGTCATGCACCTTGCGCTGCTGGCGGCGCTGCTCGTGTCGCTCAACTGGACACGCGAAGCCCGGCAACCGGTGCAGGCGGAGTTGTGGGCTGCCCCTCCGGGCGATCTTCCCCGGGCGGTGACACCTCCGCCCCCCGAAACACGCGCACCAGCAGTCCCCCTGCCGCCACTGCCCTTGCCCGCACCACCGGCAAAAGCCGATATCAGCCTGGAAAAGCCACCCGTACCCAAAAAGGAGCCACCGAAAAAAGCGGATCCTCCCAGGAAAACCGAGCCCCCCAAGAAGGCGGAACCGCCCAGGAAAACCGAGCCCAAGAAGGTCGAGCCCAAAAAGACGGAGCCCCCGAAAAAGATTACGGACAGCGAGCGCAAACGCCAGGAAGCCGACCGCAAGCAGGCAGAAGAGCGCACGGCACGTCAGCTGCAGGAGCAGCGTCAATCGGAACTCTCGCGTCTGGGACTGGACCCCGCCGCGAGGCAGGATGCACAGGGTAAGGATGCAGTCAGTCGAACTGGCGTGGCCAGCGGCGCCGAGATCGGAGCGCGCACAGGAATCGATGCCGACTACGAAGCCCTGATACAGGCCCGCATCAAGGCGAGAATCAACTATCCCGATCGCTCGCCCGGCAATCCCGAGGCAGTGGTTCTGGTGGAGCAACTCCCCTCCGGCGAGGTCAGTGCCGTCAGGTTGCTGCGCCCAAGTGGCATGCCCGCGTGGGACGCCGCGGTGCAGCGCGCCATATGGGCTGCAAGCCCCCTGCCCAAACGCAAGGACGGCTCCGTTGCACGCGTGCTGGAATTGGGTTTCCGCCCCCGGGAGACACGCTAGTGCCCCTATAATCCGCGGCATGCAGGTTTTCCAATGGAACCTCGTCGGGTGTCTCCTCGGTATGCGACGCCTGGCGAATGTCGTCAGCGCGATCGTTTTGCTGATCAGCGGGACTCATGTTCTGGCGCAGTCCCCTCTGCGGATCGATATCACCGGCGTCGGCACGCGACAGATTCCGGTCGCACTCGCGCCGCTCGACGCGGCACCCGGCACCCAGGAGTTCGCCGCAACCGTCATGGAGGTGGTACGAGCGAACCTGCAGCGCAGCGGCGTTCTCTCGCTCGTCGAAACGGGTGTGCCGCAACCACCCCTGAATGAACGCACGCCGCCCGAGACTCTGTTCCAGGAGTGGCGGGGACGCGGGGCCGAGGCATTGCTGATCGGAAGCACCTCCAGCGGAACCAGCAACCGCAACGAGGTGCGTTTCATTCTTCTTGACACCCTGCGCAGCGCCAGCCTCGGCGGCCTTGCCATCCTGACACCGAACAGCACACTTGAAGCACGCCGGGCAGGTCACCGCATCTCCGATTTCATCTACGAAAAACTTACCGGAGAGCCGGGCTTTTTCGCCACGCGCCTGGCCTTCGTTCGCAAGGATGGCGAGTTCCACAACCTGATCGTCTCGGATTCGGATGGTCAGAACACGCAGGTCGCGCTGCGCTCACGGCAGCCCATCATCTCGTTGGCCTGGTCGCCCGACGGCACGCGACTGGCCTACGTTTCATATGAAGAACGCGACGGAATCAACAAGCCCGTGGTGTATGTGCACACGCTGGCCACCGGTCGGCGTGTCGTGGCCGCCAACGAACGGGGAAGCAACAGTTCGCCCGCCTGGTCGCCCGATGGAAAATCGCTCGCCGTGGTGCTGACGCGCGATGGGAACTCGCAGATCTACCGGGTCAGTTCCGAGGGCGGTCCGGTCACACGGCTGACGCGCTCCGCAGGCATCGACACGGAGCCCGCCTTCACCCCCGATGGACGCCACGTCTATTTCACATCGGATCGCGGCGGGTCCGCTCAGATCTATCGCATACCAGTCGAAGGTGGCAGCACAGAGCGCATCACCTTCAACGGGCCATTCAATGCGCGACCGCAAATCAGTCCGGACGGTCGGTACATGGTCTATGTGACACGTCGCGACAAAGGGTTTCAGATCGCCGTGATGGATCTCGCCTCACGTCAGGAGACGCTGGTCAGCGAGGGCAGCAAGGATGACTCCCCCAGTTTCGCTCCCAGCAGCCGCTGGGTGATCTACAGCAGCCGCCTGGGCGATCGCAACCTGCTCACCGCAGTCTCGCTCGATGGCAAGCTGCGCAGCCGCCTGTCCGCCCAAGGCAGCGATATCCGCGGCCCCGCCTGGGGTCGTCTGCCATGAGACACTCTGAACAGAACCATACCAAGGAGACCTACATGAAACTGCCCCCTCAGCAGAATCGACTCATCAGAAAAGCGATGTGTGTCCTCGGACTTGTCGCTCTCGCCGGCTGTGCCTCGCAGGTGCCGCTCGATGACAAACAGGGGGCACCCATTACCCCGGTATCGCCGTCTGCGCCCGCACCATCATCGTCCGGATCGTCCGGGGCACAGGACAGTGCAGCAGCAACTGTCACACGCGAGATCGCTGCCGCTCGTGCCGAACTGGCCAGGGTCAAACCCAGCATCTATTTCGACTACGACCGCTTCGAGATCCGCTCGGAGTATCAATCAGTCATCAGTGCCTACGCCAACTACCTCAAGGTCGACGTCAATGCGCGCCTGATCATCGAAGGCAATGCAGATGAGCGCGGCACCACCGAATACAACCTTGCTCTCGGGCAAAAGCGCGCTCAGGCCGTCAGCCGCGCCCTCGAAATCATGGGGGTTGCGCCAGGCCGCGTCGAGGCCATCAGCAACGGCGAGGAGAAACCCAAGGCCATGGGCTCGAACGAGGCTGCCTGGGCGGAAAACCGTCGCGCCGACCTGCTGCTGAAATAAGGTCATCCCGAGATGCGCCGCTCCACGCCCGGGCATCTCTGGCCTGCACTTGCACTCGCCGTAGCACTTGGCGGTCTGGCCGCACCGTCATGGGCACTGTTTTCTGACGACGAGGCACGACGTGCCATTCTCGACCTGCGTACACGACACGAGGCACTGTCGGCCCGTCTCGGGGAACTCGAGCGTCAGGTTCAGAGTCTCGGTCAGGGGCAACTGCAGTTGCTCAACGAAAACGAGCGGCTCAAGGCCGAACTCGCGCGTTTGCGCGGCCTGGTCGAAGAAACGGGACACGCGGCGGCAACCGGCAAGAGCCAGCAACGCGACCTCTATACCGACCTGGATCGGCGCCTGAGGCAACTCGAACCCGTATCGGTAACGGTCGACGGCAGTCCGTTCAAGGTCAGCAACGAGGAAAAGTCGCGGTTTGATGAGTTGCGCGAGAGCCTTCGCGCAGGTGATTTCCGGAAGACCGCAACACTGGCGCTGAACTTCGAATTGACCTATCCCGGGTCCCCCCTTGCGATACATGCACTTTTGCTCCGCGGTACAGCACTTTACGCAGAGAAGAACTACAAGCAGGCAATCGCCGCCCGTGAGGAGTTTCTTGCCCGCTATCCCAGCCATCCGACGCGCGGGCAGGTCATGCTGAATCTGGCCGCCAGCCAGGCCGAGTCGGGCGATCCTGCAGCAGCCCGCGCCACGCTGGAAACACTCCTCAGGATTCAACCCGATGGGCCGGTTGCCGGCGAAGCCCGCGACCGTCTCAAGGTCTTGCCAAAACCCAAGCAGACAGCCAAGCCAGCGGCCAAGTAAACTCCGCGCATGCTAGATGCGCAAGATGTCGATCGGCTCGAAACCACTGTGGTCCTGCTCGGACTGGCCATTGGCCTTGTGCTGGGCTGGGTCGCTCGTTATGTGCGTTTCTGCACGGTAGGTGCGATTTCAGACTGCTATGCCTCGGGTGATACCGCGCGGCTGCGCATGTGGGGACTGGCCGTGATCACCGCCATTGCAGCGACCCAGTTGCTGATCGGCTTCGATCTGATCCAAGCCGGTGACTCGTTCTACACCGCCCCCCGATTGCTCTGGCTCTCGAATATCGCAGGTGGCCTGATCTTCGGCTTCGGCATGGCGCTCGCATCCGGGTGTGGCAGCAGAACCCTGGTGCGTATCGGCGGAGGCAGCCTGAAGGCCATGATCGTGTTTCTGGTCATGGCCGTCACCGCGTACATGACGATGCGCGGCATTCTGGCCGTCCTGCGCGTCGGTACCATCGAGCGCGTCGGGATTGATCTGGGCTCACGCCAGGATCTGGCATCGATACTCGGCATGCCGCCCGAAGTTGTCGCGGCCGTCATCGTAATCGGAGGCGGCGCCATCATCCTGGCCAATCGAGACTTTCTTCAGCAACCGCGGCTGTTGGCCGGAGGACTCCTGATCGGCCTTCTGGTCGCGGCGGGATGGGCCACCACCGGAGGTATCGGCTTCATCGAGGAAGACCCCAACACGCTCGAAGCACGATTCCTCGCCACCAGCACCCGGGGGATCGAATCACTGACGTTCGTGGCACCTCTGGCTTACTCACTGGAATTGCTGATGCTGTGGAGCGACGCCTCCCGAGTGGTCACCTTCAGCATCGCCACAGTCGGAGGCGTCATCGTGGGCGCATGTATCCATGCCGTGGCAACCGGAAGTTTCCGACTTGAAGGCTTTCAGGATCGAACCGATCTGATCCGGCATCTGTCCGGTGCAGCGATGATGGGCGCAGGTGGGGTCACCGCCTTCGGTTGCACCATCGGTCAGGGCATCACCGGTCTATCCCTGCTGGCGCTGGGTTCCATGCTCACCACGCTGTCCATCATCGGTGGCGCCTGGCTCGGCCTGCGCTGGATCGAGCGTCGGGAATGACCGTCCAATCGGGCGGGTTGCTTAGGCTATAATTTCCGACTTCCCAAAGAGGGTTGTTAGCTCAGTCGGTAGAGCAGCGGACTTTTAATCCGTTGGTCGCAGGTTCAAGTCCTGCACAACCCACCATTCCTGCACACGATCTCTCCACTGCTCCCAGGCCCATCAGCCGCTCAATAGTGGCGCATCGTGCTCGGCGAGCATCGCTTCCCCGCGCTCGATCAGAAAATAACGAAATGCCTCCGCGGCCGGCGAGAGCATCTTGCGTTGCAGATGCACCACGTGCCAGGTGCGCATGATCGGCGTTCCCTGCACATCGAGCCGCTTCAGCAGGCCGGTCTTCAGCTCGAGACCCACCGTATGGAGCGACAGGAAACTGACCCCCATGCCCGCCATCACGGCCTGCTTGATGGTCTCGTTGCTTCCCATCTCCATGGTGATACGGGGGTCGAAGCGATGGTCACGGAAAAAGTTTTCCATGGCATTGCGTGTGCCAGAGCCGCGCTCCCGGACGATGAATGGAAATGGCGCCAGCGCCGTCACCGATGGCTGCCCTGCACGCAGCAACTCGTGACCGGGCGGGCAGACGAACACGAGCGGGTGTCCGGCAAAGGCTTCGCTGCGGGCTGCCAGTTCACCGGGCGGGCGCCCCATCACTGACAGATCGACATCGCTCGACTCCATGCGAGCCAGCAGCGCCTCACGATTCGAGGTCACCACCAGACGCACATCGATACCAGGATGATCCTCGCGAAACTGCGCAAGCAGTCGGGGCACAAAATACTTCGCAGTGCTGACCATTCCCACCGTCAGGGTGCCGCTTTCCAGACGCTTGAACCGTCCCATCGCATTTTCGGTATCACGAAGGGCTGCCAGCAGACGCCGGGCATGCACGACGAAATACTCGCCGGCTGTCGAGAGACTGAGCGTGCGGCCAGTCCGGTCAAACAGTTGGAGCCCGACCTGGGACTCGATCTCCTTGATCTGCATCGAGACAGCAGGTACGGTGAGGTGAAGGGCCTCGGCTGCGCGGGTCACGCTGCCGTGCT
>CAYYDO010000022.1:18119-18866 GCA_964470595.1 uncultured Burkholderiaceae bacterium
AGAAAGACCCGGAGCTGACGGAAGGTCACATTCATCGATCGATCACATCCATTGTTAAGTCTTAACTGAACAAAAACTAAACAAAGTCTGACTGGCGGTTATATCAGCAGACGCCGAGAATGTCTTCACGTTCCGCTCACAAACCGTCAGGAGACCCCGCATGAACGCTCTCGCCGACACTGGCCTCGAGGCTGGCGCCACACAGATCACCGATGCCAGGAAGCGCTACAGCGCCGGTGTGCTCAAGTACCGGCAGATGGGTTACTGGGTACCGGATTACGAGCCCAAGGACACCGACACGATATGTCTGTTCCGCATCACGCCCCAGGATGGAGTGGATCCGGTCGAAGCTGGTGCTGCGGTGGCCGGCGAGAGCAGCACCGCCACCCGAACCGTGGGGTGGACAGGCCGTCTGACCGCCTGCGAAAACTATCGCGCCAAGTGCTACCGGGTCGAGGAGGTACCGGGGCGTCCAGGCGAGTATTTCGCCTGGGTGGCCTACGACATCATCCTGTTCGAGGAGGGCTCGATCGCCAACATGACGGCAAGCCTGATCGGTAACGTCTTCAGCTTCAAGCCACTGAAAGCGGCACGGCTCGAAGACATCCGCATTCCGGTGGCCTATGTCAAGACATTCAAAGGCCCGCCAACCGGGCTCATCGTCGAGCGCGAGCGGCTCGACAAGTTCGGACGCCCCCTGCTTGGTGCCACGACCAAGCCCAAACTGGGTCTGTCGGCACGCAACTA
>CAYYDO010000023.1:0-18442 GCA_964470595.1 uncultured Burkholderiaceae bacterium
GGGACCGAGAAGACCAACGAACTCACCCTGGGCGATGCGCAAGCAGACACGGTCCAGCGCCTTGACCTCGGTCGCACCGCGACTGTATGTCTTGGCGATCTCGTCGACCAGCACCGCCGCAGCGGATTGTGGCGCTGAAGATGTGGGAGCGCTCACAGCGGGAAGGCAGAGCCCGCCGTCGCTGAAGCGCCACCCTCCCAGGTCAGCACCGACGAGAGGGAACTGAGGCGGGCCAGAGAGACGAGGTTGTCTGGCGCATGCCGAATACGAAGAGGCTGCCCCGACATGCGCCTGGACTCACGATCGAGCGCAATGATGACCGCCAGCGCCGAGGTGTCGACCTCCTGAAGGCCCTGCAGGTCGGCTACCGCCTGCGATGTTCCTGCGGGGGCGCGGGTCAACCCGGCACGCAGGTCGGCCAGATGCCTGTCGAGTTCCTGTCTGGCCTCGGCAACCGTCACCCGCTCCGAGAAACTCAGGATGCACTCGGAGGGCGGGGCAGAGGCCGAATCGCTCGCTGACAGGGAGGACATGGCGAATCAGTTGCTGCGACGCCCGGAGGCCGATGCCATCAGACTCTGGTTCTTGTCCTGCATCGAACGGATCAGGCCATCGATGCCGCTGGCACTGACCACCTGGGCAAACTGGTTGCGATAGTGCTCGACGAGCCACAGCCCCAGCACATTGATGTCGTAGATGCGCCAGCCCGATGCCGATTTCTCGAGACGGTAATCGAGCTGGATCGCCTCTTTCCCCGGCCGCAGCACCTGGGTGCGCACAATCACCTCGTCATCATCAGGCTTGGCTCTCAGCGGCCGGATCTGGATGGATGTGTCGGTCACCTGACGCATGGCGTCTGCATAGGTCAGGAGCAGCAGGCGGCGAAACTCGGCCATCAGCACCTTTTGCTGGTCGGGGGATGCCGCGCGCCAGTTGCGCCCCACCGCGAGAGACGTCATGCGAGAAACGTTGATGTGCGGCATGACACGACGATCGACGAGACTGTTGAGCCGGTCGATATCGCCGGTCTGCAGGGTGCGGTCCGCCTTGATCTCGTCGAGGACGCCCTGGGAGATGGTGCGCACGAGCTCATCCGGCGGGGTCTGCTGAGCCATGACGAGGCCGGCAACGCCCGAAAGCATGGCCGCAAGGAGGAACCTGCGGAATGAATGAAAAAGGATGGGCATCATTCGTCCTTCTCTGGCAGCGGAGGCGGGTCACCATCGTAGACCTGGCTGCGCCGTCGCGCCAGCCAGGCGTCACGGACACCCGAATACTTGTCGAAGGAGAGCGCCTCGATAGTGCCCTGGGCATCGAGAAGATCCTTGCGCAGATCGATGGCCGCCACACCGTAGACCGCCGAGCGGGTGCTGGAATCGGATACTGCGCCCGCCATCGGGTCGATCCGGAAATCCAGGATCAGACCAAGGTTGTCGCGCACAGAGCCCGGCCCGAACAAGGGAAGGACAAAGTAGGGCCCCGTGCCCACGCCCCAGCGCCCGAAGGTCTGACCGAAATCCTCCCGGGTCTTGGCGTACCCCATCTCGCTTGCGGGATCCGAGATGCCCAGAAAGCCGATGGTCGAATTCAATACCACCCGGGCTGCGGATTCGGCGGCATCACCGGGCTTGCCCTGCACCAGGTGGTGAACTGCGGTCGCCACATCGCGGATGTTGCCGACGAAATTGCGGAAGGCCCACTGAACGACCTCGGGCACGACGTCACGATAGAACTCGGCCACGGGTTTGATCACGGTGCGATCAAGTGTCTCGTTGAAATCGAACATCGCGCGGTTGTAGCGCTCCCAGGGGTCGCGTTCATCGGCGACATGCCCCGCCGGAAGGGTTGCACAACCGGCCAGCAAGCCGAAGCATACGAGCGCGACGAGGCGGCCCACACGGGATGTCACGCTCATCACTTGCCGCCTGTACTAGCCGCCGACGGTGAGTCGGACGGCCGGTTGTAAAGAAACTGCGACATCAGGTTTTCAAGCACCACAGCCGACTGGGTCATGCGAATGCGATCTGACTCCTTGAGGTTCTCCGGATCGCCTCCCGGCTCGAGACCGATGTAGTTGTCACCCAGCAGACCGGAGGTGAGGATCTTGGCCGAGGTGTCCTTGGGGAAGCGATAACGGGCGTCGAGATCCATGACCACCAGGGCCTGGAACTGCTGATCATCGAACTGGATCTGCCGCACCCGGCCCACCACCACGCCTGCGCTGCGCACTGCAGCGCGCGGCTTGAGGCCGCCGATGTTGTCGAAATAGGCACGCACCTCGTAACTCGGCCCGCTCGTGGAGGCCCTGAGATTGCTGACCTGCAGCGCCATGAACAGAAGCGCAATCATGCCGAGCAGCATGAAGGCACCAACGGCGAGATTCAGATTACGACCTTGCATCAGGAGTCTCCAAACATCAGTGCGGTGAGCACGAAATCAAGGCCCAACACGGCCAGGGAACCCACCACCACGGTCAGTGTGGTGGCGCGTGCCACCCCTTCGGGCGTGGGACGGCACTCGTATCCCTGCATCAGCGCCACCTGGGTGACGGCGATCCCGAATACGACGCTCTTGATTACACCATTGATGATGTCGTCCCAGAAATCGACACCATCGGACATCTGCGACCAGAACGCGCCGGGGTCCACCCCGATCAGAACAACGCCCACCAGCCAGCCGCCGATGACACCGACCGCGGAAAAAAGGGCTGCCAGCAGGGGCACGGTGATGAGACCGCCAAAAAATCTCGGGCCGAGGACGCGGGCCACAGGATCGACCGCCATGGTCTCGAGCGCGGAGATCTGCTCGCCGGCCTTCATCAGGCCAATCTCAGCCGTCAGCGATGTGCCGGCGCGTCCGGCAAACAACAGCGCCGAGATCACCGGGCCGAGTTCACGCACCAGCGACAGGGCCACGAGGACCCCGAGCGCCTGCTCGGAGCCATATCGACGCAGGGTGTAGTAGCCCTGCAGACCAAGCACCAGGCCCACGAAGAGCCCCGCGACAAGAATGATGGCCAGGGAATGATTGCCGAGGAAATGAATCTGGGCGGCAATCAGCCGCGGCCGCTTCAGAATCGCCGGCATGCGCAGGAGTATCTGCAACAGCAGTCGGGCGAACACGCCCAGCGCTTCGATGAGGCGCAGGCAGCTCGCGCCGAGGTGAGCCAATGCGTCGGTGATCGTGCTCATCGGACACCTCCCCCTGGCAGGCCCAGATCATCGGCAATCGGCGAGGCCGGATAGTGAAACCGCACGGGACCATCCACCTGACCGTCAAGGAACTGGCGCACGAAGGGGTCCTGGGATGCCTGCAACTCACCGGGGCTTCCCTGAGCCGCAAGCCGGGCACCGCCCGGGCTGGCCATGAACACGAAAATACGGTCGGCGATGGCGAATGTCTCGGCAACATCGTGCGTGACCACCACCGATGTGGCGCCAAGCGCCGAGTTGAGTTGCCGGATCAGATTGGCTGTGACACCCAGCGAAATCGGGTCGAGACCGGCAAATGGCTCATCGTAGAGAATGAGTTCGGGATCCAGTGCGATTGCCCTGGCCAGTGCGACGCGCCGTGCCATGCCCCCGGAGATTTCGGCAGGCTTGAGCGCTGCCGCGCCCCGAAGCCCGACACATTCGAGCTTCAGCATGACGAGATCCCGGATCATCGACTCGGACAGGGTCGTGTGCTCGCGAAGCGGGAACGCCACATTGTCAAAACAGGTCAGATCGGTGAACAGCGCGCCAAACTGGAACAGAACGCCCATGCGCCTGCGCAACTCGAACAGCGCCTGTCGATCGCTTCGGTCCACACGCCGGCCGAACACCTCGACTGCACCCTCCCGAGGGGCGAACAGGCCGGCGATCAGGCGCAGCAGGGTGGTCTTGCCGACACCTGATCCGCCCATCAATGCCACGACCTTGCCCGCCGGGATCTCGAAGGACACACGATCGATGATGCGCCGATCACCATAGGAAAAACTCACCCCATCGAATGCCACCACTCGCGCGCCACTCTGCCCGGGTGTAGGGGCATTCTCGGCGTGACCAGCAACAGTCGGACGAATAGTGAGTGACACGATCAGATCGGGATGGCAAGGGCTCGGGTGCCGCAGCACCAACGCAACCCCCAATCGAATTCGCAGAATGAATGGGGGCCGGCGAAAACCTTCTATTTTAGTGCGGAATCCTCAGAGAGCATTTCCTCTGCAAGCGCGAGGGCTTCGGACGCTCCGCGCATCACGATGACATCACCCGCCTGGAGCAAAAGCGCGTCATCGAGCCGCAACCTCTCGCGGCCCCGGCGCAGGGCGCTGACCTCGACACCGATACCCGAGAGTTCGAGTTCACCGAGCCGCTTGCCCACCCACCCCGAATTGGCCGGCAGTGGCAGCGTTCGCAGAAGAATTTCGGCGCTGCGTTCATTGGCATCGTCCACCGAACCATGAAAATACCCGCGCAGCAGGGCATAGCGGCTGTCACGAATTTCGCGCACCTGCCGCAGGACGCGATGCAGGGGCACCCCTGCAAGCGCCAGGGCATGCGAGGCGAGCATCAGGCTGCCTTCCACGACCTCCGGAATGACCTCGGTGGCGCCGGCGGCACGCAAGGCGGCCAGGTCGCCATCATCACGGGACCGCACCACGATCGGCAAGGCTGGCGCAAGCTGGCGCGCGACATTGATGACATGAATCGCCGAGGTGCGATCGGCATAGGTGATGACCAGGGCGGTCGCACGATGCAGCCCGGCGGCAAGCAGCGTCTCACGGCGGGCAGCATCGCCAAACACCACCGAATGACCAGCAGCCGAGGCCTCACGGGTGCGCTGCGGATCGAGATCGAGGGCGACATAGGAGATGCCCTCGGCATCGAGCATCTGGGCCAGGTTCTGACCACAACGGCCGAAACCACAGACGATGACATGCCGGTCCGAGGCGATGGTCTGCGAGGCGATGCGATGAATCTCGAGCGAGCGCGTGAACCACTCATTGCGCACCAGCCGAAGAATCCATCGGTCGCTCTGCTCGATGATGAAGGGTGCCACCAGCATGGAGATCACCATCGCCGTCTGAATCGCCTGAAGAATATCGGCAGGAATCAGGCCATTGAGGCCTGCCGGATCAAGCAGCACGAATCCGAACTCGCCGGCCTGACACAGCCACAGGCCGCTCTTGAGCGATGCACCCAGGGGCACGCGAAAGAGCCTGGCCAAGCCGGCAATGAGCAGGAACTTGAATGCCATCGGAATCAGGACGAGCATCAGGACCAGGGGCCACTGTCTGACCAGCACGCCCATGTCGAGAAGCATGCCCACCGAAATGAAGAACAGCCCCATGAGTACATCGCGGTAGGGTTTGACATCGGCCTCGACCTGATACCGGTACTCGGTTTCAGAAATCAGCATGCCCGCGAGAAAGGCGCCCAGCGCCAGCGACAGGCCCATATGCTCGGTCACCCAGGCCAGACCCAGCGTCATCAGAAAGACATTGAGGGTGAAGAGCTCCTGCGACTTGCGGCGCGCCACCAGAGTCAGCCAGGGTCGTATGAGCCGCTGACCCACCATCAGGGCCACGACAAGAATCAGGACCGATTTGCCGACGGCCAGACCCAGCGCGGCAGGAAGACCCAGGTCACCCACCACGCTCAGACCCGAGAGCGCAGGGATCAGCACCAGCAGGGGCACCACGGCCAGATCCTGAAACAGAAGCACCCCCACCACCGGCTTGCCGTGCGTCGACTCGACCTCGCCGCGATCGCTGGCCAGGCGCATCACCATGGCCGTCGATGACATCGCCATCGCGCCACCGAGGGCAACCGCCGCCTGCCAGGAGAGTCCGTGAATCGGACGGGTCAGGATCGCACCGAGCACGGCGGCCGCCATGGTGAGACCGACCTGCAGACCACCGAGGCCAAACACCAACCCACGCATTGCACGCAACTTCGGCAGACTGAATTCGAGTCCGATCGAAAACATCAGGAAGACCACACCGATCTCGGCCAGCCAGCGGGTCACGTCGGTATCGGGAGCCAGACCCAGCGCATGCGGCCCGAACAGCACACCCACCACCAGATAGCCCACCAGAGGCGGCAGCCTGGCGGCGCGGGCGGCAGTGACCGCCCCAACCGAGACGCCCAGCAAGACCACGATGAGACCGAGAAGAGATTCCATGACTGGTATGAAGTTTGCTTGCGCCCTTTGATACACTGATTCCTATCGAAGCTAGTGTAACAACGGGGGATTCAATCGCCATGGGAATTCCGGTCGTATCGGCAGCGCCCGAGGGGCGCCAGAAGGTCGATCCGCAGCGGGTTTTCCGGCGTGCGCGCGAGGTCCTGCGAATCGAGGCAGATGCCGTTCTCGGCCTGATGGACCAACTCGATCAACAGCTCGTCGAGGCCGCCGAATGCATCCTGCGCTGCCCCGGTCGGGTCGTGGTCTCGGGCATGGGCAAATCGGGGCATGTGGCCCGAAAGGTCGCCGCCACCATGGCATCGACCGGAACGCCGGCACTGTTCGTGCATCCCGCCGAGGCGCGCCATGGGGATCTGGGCATGATCCAGCCCTCCGATGTGGTGCTGGCCTTCTCCAATTCAGGAGAAACCGAAGAACTGGCAACCATTGCGCCGCATATCAAGCGGATGGGCGCCACCCTGATTGCGATCACCGGCAATCCGTCCTCCTCACTGGCACGTATCGCCGACCTGCATCTCAACGCCTCGGTCAAGACCGAGGCCTGTCCGCTCAATCTGGCGCCGACAGCCAGCACCACCGCAGCGCTGGCCCTCGGTGATGCCCTGGCCCTGGTGATGCTGGATCTCAAAGGCTTCGGGCCCGAGGATTTCGCCCGCTCCCATCCCGGCGGCAGCCTTGGTCGCAAACTGCTCATCCGGGTCGAGGACGTGATGCGCAGTGGCGAACGGATGCCTGTCGTCAGGACGGGCACCACCGTACCCGAGGCCTTCAAGACGATCAGCGCAAAACGCATGGGCATGACCGCCGTTGTGGAAGCCGATATGAAGGTGGCGGGCATCTTCACCGATGGCGACCTGCGACGCATCCTGAGCGCCGGCACCGATCCCAGACAACTGCTGATCGACAGCGTCATGAGCCGCACACCCCGAACCATCGGCCCCCAGCGCCTGGCCAGCGAGGCAGTGCTGATGATGGACACAGCCCGGATCAATCATCTGCTGGTGGTGAACGATCAGGGAATTCTGCTGGGTGCCGTGGGCATCCATGACCTGCTCGAATCCAAGGTCGTATGAGCGGGGATCATCTGCAGGGCCGCGTGGCCATATGTCCCGCCATGACCCCTGATGAGGCCGCTCGCAGAGCACGCAACCTCTCCTGGATGCTGTTCGATGTCGATGGCGTCATGACCGATGGCGGGCTCTACTACGGCCCCTCCGGCGAATCCATGAAGCGCTTTCATGTGCTCGACGGCCACGGTCTGAAGGCGCTGAAAGCAGCGGGCATCCGCATCGGCATCCTGAGCGGTCGAACCCACGAGGCGACCGTGGTGCGCGCCCGCGAACTCGGCTTCGATGTCGTGGTTCAGGGAGCGCACGACAAGGGAGAGGCGTTCGAGCGACTCATTGCATCGGCGGGTATCGATCCTGACACTTGCGGCCACATGGGCGATGACACACCCGATCTGGATGTCTTCCGGCGCGTGGCTTTCGCCGCCACCGTGCCCGATGCCACGCCGGATGTCATCGCCGAGGCGCACTGGATGTCGCATCGCCGTGGGGGTCAGGGTGCGGTTCGCGACTGCTGCGATTTCATTCTCGGGAGTCGCGCATGAAAACCGGTGACTGGATCGGCAACAGCATCTCGATTGTCCTGTTTGCCCTTCTGGCACTGGCCTCATGGGCTCTGACCCAATACCTGGAGCGGGCCAGACCCGCCCCCAAATCAGCGCTGGCATCGGGGCCCAATGCGGTTATCGAGCGCCCCCGCATCGTGCGGAGCGACTGGCAGGGTCGGCCGCAATACCGGCTCGAGGCAGAACGCATCTCCATGGACGAGTCTGCCGACCAGAGCGTTCTGAGCCGGCCAACCATGATCTCGCTGGCTGCCGACAAACCGCGAACGACACTTCGCGCCGCTCAGGCCGTGACCACCGAAAAGCAGAACCGCGTCGACCTCAGTGGCGATGTCGTGATCACCCGGGATGCGTTTGCCGAGCAGCCACCCGTGCGGATCGAGACATCGCGGGCAACGATGTTCATCAATGAGGAGCGTGCCGTTACCGATGCGCCCGTGCGCGTTCAGCGGGGACTCTCCACGCTGGAAGGCGTGGGCATGAAATTCGACCAGAAAACACAGAGCATCGACATCCTGTCGCAGTCACGAATGGTGCTTCCAAAGGAGAAAAAGCAATGAGGATGCGGCACGGACTCGGCCTTGCTGCGGCCGCCAGCCTTCTCGGTCTGACGCTGCTGGTGAGCCTGCCCGCCCGGGCCGAGCGCGCCGATCGCGAGAAACCCACCACCATCGATTCGGACACGCTCAGTCATGACGATGCCCGTCAGATCACCATCTTCACCGGCCAGGTCGTGCTCACCCGCGGCACACTGGTGATGCGTGGCGACCGCATGGAGATGTGGCAGGACAATGCGGGCAACTATTACGGCACGATGACCGGCAAGCCCGCTCGCTTCCGTCAGAAGCGGGAAGGTGTCAATGAGTTCATGGAGGGCGAGAGCCTGCGGGTCGATTACGACGGCAAGCGTGAAATCGTCACCCTGACCAGCAATGCCATCATGCGGCGACTGGAAGGTGATGTCCTCAAGGACCAGGTGTCGGGTGACAAGCTCACCTACAACAACATCACCGAGCGCTACCTGGTGGAGTCCGGTCAGGGTCAGGCCCGCTCGCGAATGTTCCTGATGCCCAAATCGGATCCCGGAAAGCCCTGATGCAGCAGGCGGTCAGTTCGCTCGATGTGAGAGGCCTGCGCAAGGCCTACAAGGGCCGTACCGTCGTGCAGGAGGTCAGCCTGCACATTTCCAGCGGCGAGGTGGTCGGCCTGCTCGGTCCCAACGGCGCCGGAAAGACAACCAGCTTCTACATGATCGTCGGGCTGGTTCGATCGGATGCAGGCGAAATTCTGATGGACGGGCGCAATCTGGCGCGCATGCCGATCCACCAGCGCGCACGCATGGGCCTGTCCTATCTTCCCCAGGAGGCCTCGGTATTCCGCAAGCTGTCGGCCGCGGACAACATCCGGGCGATCCTGCAACTGCAGTCCGATGCAGACGGCAAGCCGCTCAGCTTTGAGGCGATCGAGGCACGACTCTCCGAACTGCTCTCCGAACTGCAGATCGAACACCTGCGTGACAGCATGGCCATGTCGCTCTCGGGCGGCGAACGCCGCCGGGTGGAGATCGCCAGAGCGCTGGCGACCTCGCCGCGTTTCATCCTGCTCGATGAACCTTTCGCAGGCGTGGATCCCATTGCGGTGATCGAGATCCAGCGCATCGTCCGCTTCCTGAAAGGTCGTGGCATTGGTGTGCTGATCACTGATCACAACGTGCGCGAAACGCTGGGCATCTGTGATCGCGCCTACATCATCAGCGCAGGATCTGTTCTTGCCAGTGGATCGCCCGAGGACATCGTTGCCGATGTCAATGTGCGCAAGGTCTACCTGGGCGAACACTTCCGCATGTGATCGTCATCTCCAGATGTCCATGAAACCGTCTCTCGGGCTGCGCACATCCCAGCAGCTGGCCCTGACACCGCAGTTACAGCAATCGATACGACTGCTGCAGATGTCGACCGCCGAGCTGGAGCAGGAGATCGAACGCTGCCTGGCCGAGAATCCGCTGCTGGAGACCATCGAGGTGCGCCGTGAGCGCAGCGAGGCAACGGTATCCACCGAGAACTCTGCGCCGGAGGGTGGCGAGCAGGCGGCAACGCAGGACACCGCCGAGCATGTCGACGGCG
Source organism: uncultured Burkholderiaceae bacterium (assembly GCA_964470595.1). Lineage (GTDB taxonomy): Bacteria > Pseudomonadota > Gammaproteobacteria > Burkholderiales > Burkholderiaceae_A > Lacustribacter. Next base: position 9,946 of record CAYYDO010000023.1, read on the forward strand.
GCGACGAGGGAATGCCGGGTTCGGCCGAGTCCTGGTCGGCCAGCGGCGCCCGGGGTGGCTCGCCGGATGACGACAACGACTGGACAACACAGCAGGCCCAGCCCATCAGCCTGCGTGACCATCTGCACGAGCAGGCGCGAAGTCTTCATCTCTCCACGCGCGATCTGGCATGGCTGGAAACCCTCATCGAGTCGCTCGACGATGACGGCTATCTGCGCGACACCCTGGAGGAACTCGAAGCGAGCATTGCGGATCTCTTCGAAAAGGCCCTCGGCGAGCGACTCGATGCCGACGAAATGATGCTGGGACTGCGGCTGTTGCAGGGGATGGACCCGGCAGGCGTGGGGGCCCGCAACCTTCAGGAGTGCCTTGCCCTGCAACTGGCCCGGCTGGTCAAAGAGAGCAGGAGGGGATCGCACGCCGAACTGCTTGCGCTGGCCAGCCGCATCGTCAATGACGCCGACCTGCTGCAACGCCTGGGCGCCCGCGATTTTGGCGAGATGTGCAAAACCCTGTCCTGCGAGCGCGATCGTCTTCGTGAGGCGGTTGCGATCATCCAGAGACTCAACCCCCGACCGGGCAATGCGTTTCGGGACGATGCCGCCGAAGCGGTCATCCCGGATGTGATCGCATTCCGTGTCGACGGGCGCAGCAGTTCGCGCTGGCAGGTCAGGCTCAATGAGTCGGCCGTGCCCCGCCTGTCGATCAATCCCGTCTATGCGGAACTGATCCGCCAGGACCGTGCCAGCAGCATGTCAACGCAACTGCAGGAGGCGCGATGGATGATCAAGAACATCCAGCAGCGCTTCGACACCATCCTGCGTGTGGCACAGGCGATCGCCGTGGAGCAGCAGGCGTTTTTCGAAGAGGGCGAGCTTGCCATGAAGCCCCTGGTGCTGCGCGAGATCGCCCAGCGCTGCGAACTGCATGAATCCACCGTTTCGCGGGTCACGACGAACAAGTACATCCTGACCCCCCGGGGCACCTTCGAGCTGAAGTATTTCTTCACCAGCCATGTCGGAACCGATAGCGGCGGCACCGCATCCTCGACGGCCATCCGGGCCAGGATCCGCCAGTGGATTTCGGCCGAAGATCCGCGAAAACCCCTTTCGGATCAACAGATTGCGGATCGTTTCGGTGAAGAGGGAGTCCAAGTTGCGCGGCGCACGATTGCAAAGTATCGGGAAGCGCTCAAAATTGAGTCGGTTAGTCAACGCAGGAAACTCTGAAAGGAGCAGGACATGCATCTGACGGTAAAGGGCCACCACATCGACATCACCCCGGCGATTCGCGACTACGTCAACCAGAAGTTCGGGCGCACCTGGCGTCACTTCGACCACGTCAACGAGGTCCATGTGGTGCTCAGCGTGGAGAAGCTGCTTCAGTCTGCGGAAGTCACCATGCACCTGCCCGGCAAGGATATTCATTGCGCGTCCAGTCACACCGATCTGTATGCCGCCATCGACCTGCTTGCCGACAAGCTCGATCGGCAGGTGGTGCGCTACAAGGAGACCCATCGGCCCGGCGTACACCGGGGTCAGGGCGCGGAGCAGCGTCTGGGGTCCTGAGTTCAGGGGGGCGGGCGATCGGGCTTAACGCGGCGCAGCAATGGATTTATAATCCGCCCACTCGATTCGACGAGGCGGATATGAACCGCATTAGCCAGCTCTTACCCCAGGCCAATATTGTTCTTGGCCTTGAAGCCAGCAGCAAGAAGCGCGTCTTTGAGCAGGCGGGGCTGCTCTTTGAGAACAACCAGGAAATCGCGCGGGTCAAGGTATTCGATTCCCTGTTTGCGCGCGAGCGCCTGGGGTCGACCGGTCTTGGCGAGGGTATCGCCATACCGCACGGTCGCATCAAGGGTCTCAAGGAAGCCGTCGCCGCACTGGTGCGACTCGCCGAGCCGGTTCCGTTCGATGCTCCGGACGGAAAACCGGTCACGCTGCTTCTCTTTCTGCTGGTGCCCGAGCAGGCCACACAGCAGCATCTTGAAATTCTCTCCGAGGTGGCCGAGATGCTCTCGGATCGCACCATGCGCGACACCCTCATGACCGCCTCCGACGCGCAGGGCATCCATCAGGCCCTGGAAACCTGGCAGCCCGCTCGTGCCTGACGTTCGAGCATTCTTCGACGAACACGCGGAAACGCTGAAACTCAGTTTTCTCACGGGCCAGTCCGGCTCGGGGCGACGCATCGTCGGACAGTCCACGGAGAGCGCCGACCTGATCGGCCACCTGAACCTGATTCACGCGGACCGCATCCAGGTGATGGGCAAGCCCGAGGTGGCCTACTACAACCGTCTCGATCCTCAGCGCAAGAGTTACCTCACCGCTGAACTGCTGTCGGGTAAACCACCCGCCATCATCATTGCCGATGACGAGATACCGCCATCGGAGCTCTTCTCCGCATGTGAACGTGAGGGGCTTCCGCTGCTGCGTTCTCCGGTGTCAGCAGCACAGATCATCGATGTGGCACGCACGCAGCTCTCCAAGATCCTTGCGCCCCAGAGCCAGATGCATGGCGTCTTCATGGACGTGCTCGGCATGGGTGTGCTGATTGCGGGCGAATCCGGTCTGGGCAAGAGCGAACTCGGTCTGGAGCTGATCACACGCGGTCACGGGCTGATCGCTGACGATGTGGTGGAATTCACCCGCATCGCACCGGATGTGATCGAAGGCCGCTGCCCGCCGCTGCTCCTCAACCTGCTCGAGGTGCGTGGCCTGGGCCTGCTCGATATCCGCACCATCTTCGGTGAAACCTCGGTACGCAGAAAGATGCGCCTGAAGCTGATCGTGCAGCTGATCCGTCGCAGCGTGATGGATGAATTCGAGCGCCTGCCGCTGGAGGCGATGTCACAGGATGTCATGGGTTTGCCCATTCGCAAGGTGGTGATACCGGTGGCGGCGGGCCGCAATCTCGCGGTTCTGGTCGAGGCCGCCGTACGCAACACGGTGCTCAGCATGCGCGGCATCGACACCATGCAGGAATTCGTCGAGCGGCAGCAGGCCGCGATGCGGGACACGGCATTGCGGCAATCGCAGCAATGAAGATCGTGCTGGTGACCGGCATGTCGGGCTCCGGCAAGTCCGTGGCGTTGCATGTGCTCGAGGACTCCGGCTTCTTCTGTATCGACAACCTGCCGGTGAACTTTCTGGAGCAGGCCGTACGCGACCTGAATGCGCAAGGCCAGACGCAGCTCGCGGTGGCTGCAGATGCGCGCACAGCAGGATCCCTGCACGATCTCGCGCAGATCCTGCAGCGACTCGAGTCCGCAGGACATGTCATTCGCACCGTCTTCCTGAATGCGCGCGACGACATCCTTGTGCAACGTTACTCGGAGACGCGACGGCGGCACCCGCTCAGCCTTCGCCCCGGTGAAAACGGCCTTGGGGAGCAACCCGCACAGACTCTCGCCGACTGCATTCGCCAGGAGCGGGATATCCTCGCCGAGATCGCCCACCTGGGTGCCAGCATCGATACCAGCGAACTGCAGCCGCAGGTTCTCAGGCGCTGGCTGCGCGAGATTCTGGATCTCGAGAGCGCACCGCTCACCCTGCTGTTCCAGTCGTTCGCATTCAAGGAGGGAGTGCCGCTGGATGCCGATCTGGTCTTCGATGTGCGCTGCTTGCCCAATCCCTATTACGTGCCCGAACTCAAGACGCTCAATGGTCGCGATGCGCCGGTCATCGCCTTTCTCGATACCGAGCCTTCGGTACAGGAAATGGTGGCGGACATCACTGCCTATCTGCGCAAATGGCTGCCAAGGCATGCCGAAGAAAACCGCAGTTACCTTACCGTGGCCCTCGGCTGCACCGGCGGCCAGCACCGCTCGGTCTATTGCGCGGAGAAGCTCCGCGAGACATTCAGGAAAGACTTTTCCTGCGCGGTGCGACACCGCTCGCTGGCGCAGAAGGGCAAAGCCTGAGCAGCAGTCTGCGCACGGGCGCAGGTAGAGGCAATGCCAGTGCGTCGGCCCACCGGTAGGGGGTGAGTCCCGGGGGAGCCCCTGTCGGTGGCTCCGCGGTCGGCCAATCCAGGACACCCACCGAGATCTGCAGCCGGCGATGGGTCAGGGCATGACGCATGGGGATCACCTCGCGAAGCGCGGCAGCCGTGCCGGCCCAGTCCTCGGGCATGTGTTGCCGATCCAGAGCCCACGGCAGCCACAGTCCCGGCCACAGGCCCTCGGCAGACTGTCGAACAAGCCATGGTCCGGCAGGGCCGACTGGCAAGCACCAGAACATTTCCATCTGCGGAACGCTCCGCGCAAGACGCGGGCGCGGATAGTCTGCACTGCGGCCCTGCTGGCGGGCCGCGCAGGAATCCGCCACCGGGCATCGATGGCATTGCGGCGTCCGCGGCAGACACACCATGGCGCCGAGATCCATGATGGCCTGGGTGTAGGCGGGCATCTCGGCCGATGTCTGCGGCAGACGCCTGCCCGCCTCGATGATCAGACGCCGCTCCAGAGCCTGGCTGGCCCAGGGCTCCGGGGCACACACCTGACGCGCCAGCACCCGCTTGACATTGCCATCCAGAATCGCGGCCCGCTCTCCGAAAGCCAGAGAGGCAATGGCGGCTGCAGTCGATGGCCCGATCCCCGGCAGAGTCCCGAGTTCCGCCGCACTGGCCGGAAACTGTCCCCCATGGCTGACGACGATGCGCCGCGCACAAGCCAGCAGATTGCGCCCGCGGTGGTAGTAGCCCAAACCAGCCCATAGCGCCAGGACATCCTGTTCATCCGCGCGCGCGAGCGCGTGCACATCGGGGAATCGCTGCATGAATCGATGGAAATAAGGCAACACCGTCTGCACCTGCGTCTGCTGCAGCATCACCTCGGAGACCCAGATCCGGTAGGGATCGCCCGCAGGCGATTGCCACGGCAGATCAGAGCGGCCGTGATCGCGCTGCCAGTCGATCAGCCGCCGCGCGAAGTCGAAGGAATCAGCGCTGACAGACATGGCAGTAAAAGGTACTGCGCTGCTGCTGAACGATTCGACGAAGCATCGTGCCGCATGCGGTGCAGGGCTGACCCGCGCGGCCATACACGCGATGCGACTGGCCGTAGCGACCCGGAGACCCATCGGCGCCAATGAAATCCGAGATGCTGCTGCCGCCGGCATCAATCGCCGCCTCCAGCACCTGTCGTATCGCCGGAGCGAGCCGTTCATAGCGCTCACGCGACACCGCAGTGGCCCGACGCGCAGGATGAATACCAGCGGCAAACAGGGCCTCGCAGGCGTAGATGTTGCCCGCACCGACCACCACCCGACCCGACATCAGCCATGGCTTGATCGGCGTGCGCACCCCACGCGCGAGACGATGCAGCAGCGCCCCGTCAAAGGCGGGATCGAGCGGCTCGATGCCACAGGCACTCTCGCCCAGCCGGGGGCCGGGATCACTCGGCGATTCATCGGCCAGCCACTGAAAGGACCCAAAGCGTCGCGGGTCATGGAACACCGCCGTCAGACGGCGACCGCTCACGTCGATGAAGACCATGCGGACATGGTCGTGAACCAGCGCGGGGGCAGGACCATCGTCCTCGCACCGTATCGCCCCCGACATACCCAGATGAATGGCCAGACACCCCTGATCGAACACCATCAGGACATACTTGGCCCGACGCCCAATGCGCTGCACCGTCGCGCCCTCCAGGGCGGACATGGCATCGCGGGGGAAGGGGTGGCGCAGCGCGCGGCCGCTGAATGACCAGCCGACAAGGCGGGCTCCATCGAGCCTGGATGCAAGCACGCGGGCGGTCACTTCAACTTCGGGCAACTCGGGCATGACACGGAATTTTCAGAATCGGGTAGTGTAGAAGCATGCCTGTCGTTTCATGCCGCATCTTCGCCGCCCTGGTTCTGGGGCTGGGCATCACGGTCGCGCCCATTGCGCATGGGCAGGGTGCGCCCAAAGGCGCGCCCCCCGATCGGGGCCAGACGCAGGCTGCCATCGTGTTCCAGATTCTTGCCAGCGAACTCGCCCTGGCCCAGGGGCAGATCGGCGTGGCGGCTGCCACCTACCTGAATCTTGCACGCCAGACCCAGGATCCGGTCGCGGCCCGCCGGGCCACAGAACTCTCGATCGACGCCCGCGCCCCGCAACGGGCCGAGGAGGCCGCCGCCATCTGGCTGCGCAGCGCCCCGCAGGACAAGGAAGCCCAGGGCACGCTCGATCTGCTGCAGGTTGTCACCGGCGAGACCGAGAAGCTCGTGCGCTCCCTGCTGGCGCGACGCAAGGCGCTGGCCGCCGAGGCCGAGGGCACACGCAAGGTCGAGGAACTCTACGATTACCTGGCAGGGCTCGTCGGGCGCGCACCGGACAAGATGGAAGGGGTACGCATTTTCGAGCGTGTGACCGAAGCCGATCGCGACAAATCCAGTGTGATCTACACACGCGCCATGCTTCACGAGAGAGCCGGTCGCTATCAGGACATGGAGCAGATCCTGCGCAGTCTGATCGCACGCGATCCCGCGCATGCCCATGCACACAATGCCCTGGGCTATCACCTGGCCGACCGCAATGAGCGCCTTCCCGAGGCTCTCAAACTCATCGAACGGGCCCTCGCGCTGGCGCCGGACGATGCGCACATCATCGACAGCATGGGTTGGGTTCAATTCCGGCTGGGTCGACTCGATCTGGCAGAGAAGTACCTGCGCATGGCCCATCAGCGTCAGCCCGACGCCGAAATCTCGGCGCATCTTGCCGAAGTGCTCTGGGTACGGGGTCGCAACGACGAGGCCGAAGCCCTGCTGCGCTCCGCCTTTCTCACAGACCCGCGCAACGAGGTGCTTCAGGGCACCCTGAACCGGCTGGGCATTCCGGCCGCGCGCATCCATCCGAGGTGATCGGACAGCACCGCCCGACACGTCGGGCTGTCGTTCTGGTAGCCCTGGGCACGATGCTGACGGGCTGCGCCAGTCTGATTCCCCGAAGCGACGATCAGCGACTGCATCTGGAGCGCCCAGGCGAGGCATTGGCGATTGCGCGCTCCGGTCGCTTTTCGGCCCGTGCCGTTCTGGCGCCGGGCAACGAGAGAGCGGCCCAGGGACGCTTCGAGTGGCTGGAGCTGCAATCGGTCGGTCAGCGCCGGCAGGTGCTTCTGCTGCAGGGTCCGCTGGGGCACTCGGCGGGCAGCCTGGAACGCCCGCTTGCACGCGATGGGCTGGATCGTCCCATGGAGGGTTCCGCGGCAATCAGCGAGACGCCGTCATCCCGCTCGGGCGAGGTGCGCATCTACGATGCCGATGGGCTGCGACTTGACCGACGCGCCCAGGATCAGATGCTCGGAGCCCTGATCGGAACATCGAATGCCGCCGCCTTGAGCGATACCCAGGCGCAGGACTGGCTGCACGGCCTGATGGACTTCTTCACTGCGACATCCGATGCCGCTGCGGGTCGGGTGCGCGAGGCCACCTTCGAACTCAGCCAGGCCAGGCTGGTGATGCGTCTGGCCATGGACGACGAGCTGCCGCGATGACTGCGCCAGGAAGGCTTTCCATGAAGGCTCCTGCCAAGATCAATCTGTTCCTGCACGTCACCGGGCGCCGGGCAGACGGCTATCACCTCCTGCAGAGTGCATTCGAACTCATCGACTGGGCCGACGATATCGAGATCGATCGTCGCGACGACGGTCTGATCGAGCGCAAGGGCGATCTGCTCGGACCTGTCGATGACGATCTGGCGGTGCGCGCCGCACGCGCCTTGCAGGCGCTCCCCCAATGGACGGCCAAGGGCAGTCCCGGTGCCCGGATCACCGTCCGCAAGTCGATTCCCGCCGGGGCCGGCTTGGGCGGAGGAAGTTCCGATGCCGCCACCACCCTGATCGGGCTCAACCGGCTGTGGAATCTGGGGCTGAGTCAGGGCGAACTGTCGACGCTCGGGCTTGGCCTTGGCGCGGACGTGCCCTTTTTCCTGTTCGGGCGATCCGCCTTTGCCCAGGGAATTGGTGAAGACCTGCAGACGCTGCCGTTCACCCCGCGATGGCTGGTGGTGGCGGTGCCCGCCTGTGCGGTCCCGACTGCTGCCATCTTCCAGGCCCCTGAATTGACACGGGATTCCAAAGCCTTGAAAATCGCGGACTTCGCCCGTTTGGCCTCAAAGCCAGTCTGGGAATTCGGCCGCAATGATCTGGAGCCCGTCACACGGGCCCGTTTTCCAGAAGTCGGTCGCGTTCTTGAACTCCTCGAGAAAGCCGCTGCGGGTGAAAACATCGCCTCAGGCGCGGTGCGCATGTCCGGATCCGGCGGCGCGGTGTTCTGCACCACCCCGGATCAGGCCTGCGCAGAGCGCATCCGGAATCACCTGCTGTTGCACGTTGCGGGTGAAACGGCTGGGCCAGCGGCAAACATCAGAGTCTGCCGGACACTGGCAGCCCATCCGGAAGTGGCAGCCCGGAGTGTCGGTTAGACGGGTTGGCCCGGGTCGTTGTGGTTGTACCGTTGGGGAGTCGCCAAGTTGGTTAAGGCACCGGATTTTGATTCCGGCATTCGAGGGT
>CAYYDO010000024.1:0-8111 GCA_964470595.1 uncultured Burkholderiaceae bacterium
TCCCGATCCGGTACGACCCACCTCACCGTGGAAACAATCCTGCAGGGTGAAGGCTGGATGAAGGGCTGGGCCCAGATGCTCGCCATCGCAGGCAACAGCGCCGCCATCACGGAGCGCAGCTTCGGCGTACCCGATGGCGTCTCGAACGGACAGTTCGGCATCGGCCTGGTGATCGACTTCTTCGGACTCGCAGCCAAGAACTCGGATATGCCCGTCGAGTTCGTTTACCCATCTGTCACCGCCATCGTGCCGGCCAATATCGCACTCGTCGAGGGCTCCAAATCGCCTGATGCAGGCCGTCGATTCATCGACTTCACGCTCTCCGAAGAGGGGCAGATGCTGCTGCTCCAGAAGGACATCAGCCGTCTTCCGGTGCTGCCTTCCATCTACGCCAAGGCTCCAGCCGGTTATCCCAATCCTTTCGGCGGGAAGATCCAGGCCAAAGTGAACTTCAACTCCAACCTCTCCGAATCCCGGTACTACGTGGTGGTCTCCCTGTTTGACCAGATGATCACCTTCCGCCACAAGGAACTTGCCGCTGCCACCAAAGCCATCCACGAGGCCGAGCGCAGGCTCGCAGGTCGCAAGAGCCCGCAGCTCGACGAGGCCAGGCGCCTGGTGCTGACGCCCGCTGTGGATGACCGTCAGATCACCGATCGCAAGCTGCTCGATCTGTTCAAGGCGCCGAAGACCGATGCCGAAGCCTCGCGTGCAAAAGCGAAACTCGAAGAGGAGTGGGCCAGCCGCAGCAAGGCCAACTATGCGAAGGCCGTCGAGCTGGCGAACTCCGTCCGCTGAGGCGGGATACCCGCAACCCCGGGCGCCTGCGCCCGGATGACACCTCCCACCCATGCAACGACACCACCCGGGCCTGGTCATCCTGGCGCTCATCATCCTCGCGCTTCTGCTGGTGTTTCTGATCGTGCCCGTGGCCACCGTCGTGATCACCGCATTTTCCGATGGCACGGGCGGATTCACCCTGGCCCACTTTGCCGCCTTCGCACAGATCTCGCTGATGCGGGAATCCTTCGCCAACAGCCTGTTCGTGGCTGGCATGACCGTGTTCTGGGCCACCCTGATTGCCGTGCCGCTGGCCTACCTGACCATGCGCTTTCAGTTTCGTGGTGCAGTGCTGATTCAGACACTGGGCGTCTTGCCACTGGTCATGCCGGCCTTTGTCGGTGCGGCCGCCATGCAGATGATTTTCGGGCGCTCGGGAGCGCTCAACCTGATCCTGATCGATCTCTTCGGATTCGGCCTGCCGATTATGGAAGGTCTGAGCGGCGTCATCTTCGTCGAGACACTGCACTACTTTCCATTCATCCTGCTGAATCTCTCGGCGTCTCTGGCCGCCATCGATGCCTCGATGGAAGAGGCGGGCCAGAATCTGGGAGCCTCGGGGTGGCGACTGTTCCGAAAGGTGGTGTTCCCGCTCGCGCTACCGGGCTATATCGCGGGAGCCTCTCTGGTGTTCATCAAGGTCTTTGACGATCTCGGTACACCCCTGGTGCTGAACATCACCAACATGCTGGCACCTCAGGCCTATCTGCGTGTGACATCGATCGGACTGGAGGACCCGATAGGCTACGTGATCTGCGTCATTCTGGTGATGTTCTCGATCGCGGCGATGGGCGGCTCCTGGTGGTTCGTCAAACGACGGGATTTCGCTCTGGTCTCGCGTGGCGGCGCACAGGCCCCCAAACGCCGGTTGACATCCTGGCAGACGGCACTGGCCTACGGATGGATCCTGGGAGTGCTGATGCTGGTGCTCTCACCACACATCGGCATTCTTCTGATGTCCCTGTTCAAGGTCTGGAGCTTCAGCGTACTGCCCGAGCACTTCACGCTGGCCCATTACGCCACGATCTTTTCCGATGCCCGGCAGATGATCTGGAACACGCTTCTCTACTGCAGTCTGGCCGCCCTGATCGACATCATCATCGGCGCCGCCATTGCATACATCCTGGTGCGCACCAACATACCCGGCAGACAGGTGCTTGATCATCTGGTCACCGTGGCTCTGGCCATGCCCGGGCTGGTCTTGGGGATCGGATATCTGCGGACTTTCCGCGGCATCGAGCTGCCTTTCGGATGGGGTGCGCTGACCGCCAGCTGGGTCATCTTCGTCATCGCCTATTCGGTGCGCCGCCTGCCCTACGCCCTGCGATCCTGCATGGCTGCGCTGACCCAGGTACATCCCGCACTCGAGGAGGCTGCCAGCAATCTCGGCGCGGGTCGCTGGCGCACGATTCGCCGGGTCACCATACCGCTCATGATGGGCGGACTCCTCGCCGGCTTCGTGACCAGCTTCATTACCGCCGCTGCGGAGATTTCGGAAACCATTCTTCTCACCAGCCGAGAGGGTCTGGCACCCATGTCGTATGGCATCTACCTCTACTTCCAGTCCATCGCCGGGCGAGGACCCGGCGCTGCTCTGAGTGTCGTGGCCGTCACGCTCGTGGCACTGGGTACCTATCTGACCCATCGACTTGCGGCCTCGGCGACGCCACATCAGAAGGTCGGAGGCCACACATGAACTCAGTCGGTATCGACATACACAATGTCGCTTTGTCCTTCGGCAGCACCGAAGTTCTGCGCAACATCCACCTGAACATCCGGGCAGGGGAGTTCTTTGCCCTGCTCGGTCCGTCCGGTTCAGGAAAGTCCACATTGCTGCGACTGATTGCAGGATTCAATCAGCACCAGCGCGGAGAGGTTCTGATCGACGGACGGGACGTCACGGGCACGCCCCCATGGCTGCGGAATGTGGGGATGGTGTTTCAGAACTATGCCCTGTGGCCTCACATGACCGTTGCCGAGAATGTCGCTTTCGGGCTCGAGGCGCGAAGGCTTCCAGCAGGCGAGATACGTCAGAAGGTTGCTGCAGCCCTGTCACTGGTGGATCTCGCGGACTATGGCCATCGACGGCCCGGCCAACTCTCCGGAGGACAGCAGCAACGCGTCGCGATCGCCCGCACACTGGCCATCGAGCCGCAGGTGCTGCTCCTTGATGAACCGCTCTCCAATCTCGATGCAAAACTGCGGGTGCAAACGCGACAGGAACTGGTCCGTCTGCAACGTCGATTGGGCATCACCACCATCTTCGTCACGCATGATCAGGAAGAGGCCCTGACCACCTGTCAGCGGATCGCCGTGATGGACCAGGGGGTCATCCAGCAGGTGGGCACTCCCATGGAACTCTTCGATCATCCGGCAAATCGATTCGTTGCGCAGTTTGTCGGTTCACTGAATCTCTATACGGGAACCGTCATTACAGGGAGCGGAGGGCCCCGCTTCCGCTGCCCCGATATCGGGGAGGTGATATTGCCCGCCAATCTGAATGTATCGGACGGCCCGAGTGATCTGGCATTCCGGCCACATGCCGTGAAATTCGCAGACCCCGCCCATGCAGATCCCGATCAGATGCAACTCGATGGCACCATCGAGGACAGCGAATTTCTGGGGGAGTTCCTGCGCTATGAGGTGCGAGTCGGAAACACCACACTCAAGGCGGACATTCCGCACGCGAGGGGGCGTCCTCCACTGGCGCACGGCCACCGGGTTCGTATCGCGATTCCAGCCACAGAAATACGCATGCTTCCCGCCTGAGGCTGCTGCGCCAAGATGGATTCCCTGACCCAGATCACCCTGGGCGCATCGGTTGCCGTTGCTGTCTCGGGCCGTCGTATCGGACATCTGAAAGCCGCCTGCTGGGGAGGTCTGATCGGCACTCTTCCCGACCTGGACGCACTGGTGGATCTCGGCGATCCGATTCTCAACATGATCCGCCACCGGGCCGAGAGTCATGCCATCCTGTACCTCAGCCTTGTGTCACCCGTGCTCGCCTGGATCATGGCGCGGTTTCCCGGCAACCACCAGAGGAACACGACCGGTCCGACATTCCGGAACCTTCTGCTGATGGTGTGGCTGGTGCTGATGACCCATATCGCCATCGACTTTCTGACGGTGTACGGAACGCAGCTGGCACGTCCATTCAGCGACGAGCCCTTCGGCATGGGTAGCGTTTTCATCATCGACCCGATCTACACCACAAGCCTGCTGGTGGGTCTGATCGGAGCGATCGTCCGCCCGGGGGCGCCCGGAAGACGCTGGAATGCGATGGGCCTCGCAATCGGAGGGGTGTATCTGTGCGCCGGACTGATGATTCAGCAGCATGTGACCAGTTTGGCCAGGAACGCCATGCCGGCCGGCGCTGACGGTGCAAAACTGCTGGTCAATGCTGCGCCCTTGAATACCGTGCTCTGGCGTCTGCTTGCAGTCACCCCCGAACACTACTACGAGGGCTGGTACTCGATTCTCGACACCTCCCCCCACATCTCCTGGGAGAAGTTCGATCGCGGCAGATCGTGGATCGACATGCATCATGACCATCTCCATGTGCAGCGGATTGCGCGTTTCAGCAAGGGCTTTTTCAGCATGCACGAGACCAACGGCCGGCTGTTCATCACCGACCTGCGACTGGGTCTGGAGCCCGCCTATTCATTCCGTTTCGATCTGACAGAAGCACGCGCAGAGCCGCCCGCTGGTGGGCGCAGCCTCCCTCCCAGACTCGAACGCACACGGCCTGATCTTGCAGCGGGTTTGCCTTGGCTGTGGCAGCGCATGCTGGGTCGCACAGAGCAGTCCTTTCACGCGCACACCGCGACCCGGCCACCTTAGAATCGGGGAATGGACGCAGCATTCCAGCAGGCACTCGACAGCATGGGCCCCGCCTGGCGCGAGTGGGTCATCTCCAATCTGGCGCGCGGATGCCGACCACCAGACATGCTGACACGCATGATCGAGAGCGGTTGGACGGAAACGCACGCCGTCCAGGCACTCGACGCAGCCCATCAGCAACTTGGCATGTCGATGAACTGGCATGTGTCACTGCCCCAGATCAGTCATGAGGCGCAGATCGATATCGACGGACAACGCATATCGGTCCTCACCCGGATTGATTCACCCAGGGCAGTGCTCCTGGACAACCTGCTGAGTACCGAAGAGTGTCAGGCGCTGATCGAACAGGCATTCCAGAAAGGCTTGCGCCGGTCCGGAGTGGTGGATCAGGCATCTGGTGAAAGCGTCACGCATCCGGCCCGCACGAGTACCAGCATCCATTTCCATCGATCGGAAACCCCTCTGGTGGACCGCATCGAGCAGCGCCTTGCCGGTCTCACGGGCTGGCCGGTGTCGCACGGCGAGGGATTGCAGGTACTGCGATACGAGATCGGACAGCAGTACAAGGCCCACTACGACTGGTTCAATCCTGCCGAGCAGGGAAGCGAGGTGCATCTGCGACGCGGAGGCCAGCGGGTCGGCACCACCGTCATCTACCTCGCATGTGCCACCTCGGGCGGGGCGACCCGTTTCCCGAAAATCGGAGCGGACATGAATCCCCGTCAGGGTGGGGCAGTATTCTTTCGCAACCTGAAGACCTCCGGTGTACCCGACGAAATGTCGTTGCATGCAGGAGCACCGGTGGAAACCGGCGAAAAGATCATCGCGACCTACTGGCAGCGCGAAGCACCCTTTATCTGATCGGCTACAGCACTTCGAGTCGTGCCGAGATGACCTCGGCCTCTGATACATGCATCCAGTTGTCGGTCGACAGTCGGATTGTGACGATGCCACCGGTCGGCAACTCGCCGACCTCATCGGCAAACTGACGAGCCACAGCGCTGATCTCCGGGTTGTGTCCAACGATCATGAGCGAATCAACGGAAGGCGGCGTCTCGCGGATGATGCCGAGGAACATCGACGGACTGCTGGCATAGAGACGTGCATCGGTGATGAACTGCAGGCTATCGTTGCCGATACCGGACAACACCAGTGCTGCAGTGGCCTGAGTGCGGGAGGCCGAAGACACCACGATGCGCAGTGAACCCGTGCTCTGACAGGCAAACCACTGTCCGATCCGGCGCGCATGCTCCTCGCCGGATGGGTGAAGCGGTCGGTCATGGTCGGCATAGCGGGAAGGATCGGTGACGGCCTGCGCATGACGCAGCAGGTAAAGCGTCTTTGTGGACATGAGTGAATCCTGCGGTGCAGTCGGGAGTGGCTAGCTGAAGCCGTTATAGCACGCGCAAGCCGGTTGACTCATGAAAACTTCACCATGCGGTTCTCCATCTTGTCCATCAAATCGAGGGCTTCGTCCTGTATCCAGCGAAAGGCCCCCGGGGGCCGCAAACCCTCGAGAATCAGGGCATGCTTGCGTGCCTCCTCGTGACCAAGCCGACCAGCAATGAACAGCCATCGAAAGGCCTCATAGTCGTCCTTCTTCACATGATCACCTGACAGATACTGGCGGGCAATGAGCCAGGCCGCTTCGATGCTGCCCAGAGCAAAAGCATCGTTCAGCACCTTCATGATGTTGTCTGAGGCAGCGCCGGGCAGGTGGGTACCGTCTCCCATGTAGAGTTTGGCCAGAGCAATATGCGCCTGTGCCATACCCGATCGTGCGCAGACCTGGAGCAATGCATCTGCCCGATCAATATCCATCATGGTCGGTGACCGCCAGAACAGCACCGCCAGATTGAAGGCTGCGTCCAGATTGTTCTTCTTGGCCTCGGCATAGAGCACCGTCACCATCTGGTCCCGCTCTTCAGGCGTGAGATGGCCGTCGAGTTCCATCTGACAGACCATGTAAAAAGCCGGATCTTCAAGGTTCTGACACAGCCCCATGAAGATGCGAAAGGCCTGCCGATGGGCCCCCATGCGGAGCGCCTCCTCGCCATCGATCATGTCACCCGACATGGCGACCTCCCACTGAGATATTGGGGGGGTCCAGCCCCAGGTGGCTGGCATAACGACCCAGTGCCTGACCAAAGAAGGTCAGGTTGTAGAACGGGCGGGTATCACCGTTTTCCAGCGCCCTGAGTTGCGCGGGGGAGAGCATCAATCCGGCCGCCAGATCATCAATCCGAACACCGGCGGTTGCGCGCGCATTCGCGAGGCACTGCCCGAATGCCCGCAGCGCCATCTGCATTTCCTCATCCGGTGCAACATTGCAACTCCCTGACATACCCGCTTGCCTTCCTTTGCGCGACTGTTTTTTGGTGGGTTGACTTGATCTCCCATAACTATGGGATTTATAGTTCCGTACAAGTTTTCGTCAAGCCCTAAAAGGGGCGCGACGAGACCCTAAATCCCCAGAGGCCGATCGTTGAGGTGAAGGCCCACGCAGAGCGAGACAGCATGGAATCCGATTTTTTTCGCAAGCAGATCGCCCTAGAACCCGTCTACGACTGGTTCATTGCCAATTTCCCGATTACGAGCCGTGAATACGCACCCACGGTCTATCTCTGCCTGTTGCGGATCGCCACAGGCCAGTCACCGGCGCCGACGGTGAGCCAGTTCTTCCTCTCGCTCCCGGTCTCTCGAACCGCAGCACGACGGATCTATCGAGAACTGCAGAACGCCGATTTCATCCGCGTGATGCACAGTCCGGAGGACAGCCGCGTGAAGTTCATTCACACCACCAGCAAACTCGACGACTTCATGCAGGAACAGCAGATACGCGTGCGCCACGCCTCGCAACGCATCGAACAACAGCAGTGATGATGTTCAGGCAGTCCGTGCGAAACCGAGAAACGCGCGACGCAGCCGGATCAGCGCGACGAGAACAACGATGGTTCCGAGGGTGTCGCCCAGTACATTGAGGCTGACATTGCGGACCAGTTCCTCGAGTGGCTCCACGCCGAGCGCGGCACGCAACAGATGGACAGTCACGGCGCTGACAAGGCTCACAACCACAGCCATCGCGGGTATATGCGCCCATGTGATGCCGCTCCAGGGAAACCGCAGCCCTGTCGCGCGACTGTACAGCGCAAGTCCGGCCCAGACCGAGAGACTGCGACAGAACCCCAGGAATACCGAACCAAGCAACTCCACCTGAGGGAGATCAAAGGATGCATTGAGTGCGGTGGCAGCGATTCCGTGACCGAGAACCGCAGGCCAACCCAGAAGCATGATCATGATCAGTCGCAACCCGGCCGGAGGGTAAAACCAGAAGCGATAGTCAGCGTCATGGGCCCAGGCAAACAGCAGATTGTTGTTGATCAGGACCGCCCCGGCGTAGAAGCAGGCAATCGACAGAATCAGGCACAGTC
>CAYYDO010000024.1:8121-17650 GCA_964470595.1 uncultured Burkholderiaceae bacterium
GTCGGCAGGTGATCAGTCATCTCGCTCGGACCGGCGCGGCGCGCCCGGCAGCCACCACCGCAAGAACAGCCGCAGCGAATGCCAGATTGGCCAATGTCAGGTCTTCACCCAACAGGGCAAAGCCGGCAATCAGCGTCATGAAGGGCTGAAGCAACTGGACCTGCCCCACGCGCGCAATCCCGCCCATGGCAATGCCCCGGTACCAGAAGAAGAAACCGATATACATCGAAAACGCGCTCAGGTATGCAAATGATGCGATGGCTGGCCATGATACCGACAGAAGGTCCGGTGTCATCCACCACAGTGCAAGCACAATATTGACGGGCAGCGACAACACCACAGTCCAGCTGATCACGCGAACAGCGCCCATGCTGCGCGCAAGACGACCGCCCTCACCATAGGCCACCGCAGCCGAGACCACCGCACACATCAACCAGATATCACCGAGGGAAAGGCCCTGATCGCTATCGATCGAGGAATAACCGACAACCAGTGCAGCACCGATGACCGCCAGAATCCAGAATCGCAGGGAGGGCCACTCACCGAAGCGCAAGGCGGCAACCAGCGATGTCGCCAGCGGAAGAAGGCCCAGCACAATGCCTCCGGGGGACGATGGCACCGTCTGCATGGCCATCGAGGTGAACAGCGGGAATCCGTACACGGCACCCAGGGCCACAACGAGCAGACTGCCCAGCTGACGCCTGTCCGGCCAGGGAGGCCGCTCCAGAAGCAGCGGTAGAAGCGCGATGCAACCGGCGACCGCGGCCCGGCCGAAGGCGATGAAAAACGGGCTCATCTCGGCAACAGCAATTCTGGTGAGCGGCAGGGTCAGACTGAAGATCGCAATGCCGACCGCACCGATCAGCATGCCACGCGTCTCGGCCGTCATCGCGACGGATCCCTGGTGCAGTATCGACAGCCGTGACGACACCTGGTCGCAGGCGTTATGCTGTGGTGATGAAAGAAACCGGTATCGTGCTCTTTGCCCACGGGTCGAGAGACCCGCTGTGGCGGGCTCCGTTTGACACCATGTTGCACGCCGCATGCGAGGCGCACGACGGACCCGTCGTCCTGGCGTTTCTGGAATCGATGCACCCCACGTTCGACGAAGCGATCGATACTCTGGCGGCACGAGGCGTTCGCAGCATCCGCATCGTGCCACTGTTTCTCGCTGCCGGATCGCACATCCGGGAAGACATGCCCCAACTCATCGAAAAAGCGGGACTCCGGCACCCGGAGATTGCCTTCACAACACTTCATGTCATGGGCGACGACAAGGATATCCAGGCTGCGATTGTGCACTATGCACTGGGCCGATGACGCGCAAGCCAGTGATGGGCAATATCCACGCGGCGGCAAATCCAGACACCCTCGTGCTGCTGCACATGATCGAGAAAACGCTGCAGGGCACGCATGCGTCCCGGACGCCCCAGAAGACGGCAATGCATGCCAATCGACATCATGCGCGGCTGATTCAGCCCTTGCGGGTCACCCTCGGCGTACAGCACATCGAAGGAATCACGAAGGTAGGCGAAAAAATGTTCGGCTGTGTTGAAACCCTGAGGGGTGGCAAACCGCATGTCGTTCGCATCGAGGGTATAGGGCACCACCAGATGCTGACGGACCGTTCCGTCTGACAATCTCACAGGCGTGAAAAAGGGAAGTTCGTCGCCGTAATAATCGGAGTCGTAGAGATACCCGCCATGCTCGAGCAGCAGGCGTCGGGTGTTCGGAGAGTCCCGGCCGGTGTACCAGCCGGCGGGGGGCTGACCGGTAAGTTCAGTGATCGCCTCGGTGGCGATGCGCATATGCTCGCGCTCGACTTCCTCGGATGCATTCTGATAGTGAATCCAGCGCCAGCCGTGAGAAGCGATTTCGTGACCAAGATCGACGAATGCCTGGGTCACATCGCGGTGTCGCAGCAGGGCCATGCCCACCCCGAATACAGTCAACGGAAGCTTGCGCGATTCGAACTCCCGCAAGATACGCCACACACCGACCCGGGATCCATACTCGTAGATCGACTCCATGGACAGATGGCGATCGGGATAGGCGGCCGCCCCGATGATCTCCGACAGGAACTGCTCGGAAGCGGGATCGCCGTGAAGCACGCAGTTCTCGCCGCCCTCTTCGTAGTTCAGAACGAACTGCAGCGCCACCCGCGCCCCCCCGGGCCATGCAGGGTGCGGGGGGGTTCGGCCATAGCCGATCAGATCGCGCGGATAGTCTGACGGTGCGGACTTCATGATCAGGCGATTGTAGCGCCGCAATCACTCTGCACCGTGGGTCGTGGCAGCAGATTCCTTGGCGGCCTCCGCTTCGGATTTCACCCCGTTGAAAAAGGCATTCAGGATGACCGCCACCACCGATGCGAGCAGAATCCCGCTCTCGATCAGAGGATGAATTGCATGCGGCATCCACTGACGGAAATTGGGTGCAACCAGCGGAATCATCCCGAATCCGACAGCCACAGCCACGATGAACAGGTTGTGGCGATTGCCCTTGTAATCGACCGCCGCAAGGATGCGAATCCCCGTTGCCGCCACCATCCCGAACATGACGAGTCCTGCGCCGCCCAGTACGAACTGGGGCACGGCCTCGACAATCGCCGAGAGCTTGGGAATGAGGCCCATGACCAGGAGAATGATGCCGGCAGCCACACAGACAAATCGACTGCGAACACCCGTGACTCCCACCAGCCCGACGTTCTGCGAGAAGCTCGTATACGGGAAGGTATTGAAGATGCCGCCAATCAGAGTACCCAGACCATCCACCCGCAGACCACGTGAGAGATCGTCACGCTTGACTTGGCGACCCGTGATGTCACCGAGGGCGAGGAACATGCCGGTGGATTCGATCATGACCACGATCATGACCAGTACCATGGTGGCGATCATGATCGGATCAAACGTGGGCATGCCGAACTGAAAGGGCAGCACCAGATCGACCCACTTGGCGCTGGCCACCTTGTCAAAATGCATGTGCCCGGCGAGCGCTGCGGCGACAGAGCCGATGATGATTCCGAGCAGCACAGCGATGTTGCCGAAAAAACCCGAGCTGAACCGGGCAATCAGCATGATCGAGACCAGTACCAGTGCCGACATGCCGACATTGAAGAGCGGGGCATACTTTGGATTCGGTACGGATGGTGCAAGGGCCAGCCCTTGTGGCACGGACGGAATCGCGCCAGCGCTGGCACCCGCCATCTCCGCAATCTGTTTGAGCCAGAGGGCATGGTCCGGATTGACCACCGATGGCGCGGTCGGGCCGGCAGGCACGCCAAATATCCAGTTGATGCCCACCCGCATCAGCGAAATGCCAATCACCAGAATCACCGTGCCCGTCACCACCGGTGGGAAGAATCGCAGCATGCGACTGACAAACGGGGCAATCGCAATCGATATCGCCCCAGCTCCGATGATGGCACCAAAGATGGCCTGTGCGCCCGCGACACCCGGATTCGCATTGGCCATCGCAACCATCGGCCCCACTGCTGCGAATGTCACACCCATCATGACTGGAAGACGGATTCCGAAAAGCCTGCCCAATCCAAAAGACTGAATCAGCGTCACGATTCCGCAGACGAACAGATCGGCAGAAATCAGCATCGCCACCTGCTCCGGGCTCAGCTTGAGCGCCCTGCCAATGATCAGGGGAACGGCAACGGCACCCGCATACATCACCAGCACATGCTGCAAACCCAGAGTGAAAAGCTTGCCCGAGGGCAGCACTTCATCAACGGGATGCACCGCGACAGCGGTCTGGTTCATGGTCTCTCTCCTTGTGATTGTGGTCGCTCCCTGATCGGGGAACGCCTGTCATATGAACGACAAGGAGATTGTCAGTCCTTCAAAACAAAATGCGACGGATAGATGTCATATGAAAATTTGTATGACACCCTTCACGCATCGACAACGATGCGCACATCCTGTGTCATCCGGACTTCGTCGAGGTTGCTTCCGGAACCGATACGATCCACGGTCACAAAATCCATCGGCTGATCGAGGGCCACGATGGGCAGGTGCCATACCCCCTTGAGGTAATTCACACCGGTCTGTCCGCGCACGACAAAAGCACGCACGGCGTCCAGACGCAACTCGCCAATGGGGGCCACTGCAATCAGGTACCGGGATTGGGGATCGGTGGTCAGGGGAAGAAAAATCTGGCTTCCCAGCGGATGCCGCTCCATGACTTCCACCTGAAAAGGCAGTGGCGATGCCACGCTGCGATACACACTCAGCCCTGCCCGCCCGCCTTCATCCATGACATCGATATGAGGCGCGAGATCATGATGCCGCACTGCGCGGCCCTGGTTGCAGGAAAACGTGCGCGCACCCTCCAGAACGATCAGGTCTCCGAATGGTGCAAACGATGCGCGGCTGATCTCTTCAGCCTTGATGGACACGCCCATGATCACGACTCCAGCTTGCCCCACAGGCGCAGTCGGGAGACGCCGCCATCGGGATGGATGTTGAATCGTACATGGCTCACACGACCAAGATTCTGAATCTGCGTTTCAAAGACATGCTGCGCATCCATCTGAAGCTTCTGCTCTGCCAGCAACACCGGCCAGAACATGCTCTGGGTGATCAGGGAAGTGTCGGTCCCGCCTTCGACCAATGCCGCCTGTATCGAACAGCGATCAGGGTAGTTGCCCTTGAAGTGGGCCGTATCCACCTCGATACGTTCGATGGTGCCGGGTCTGGCAAGGGCAATCACACACCAGTCATGCCCCGGTTCGCGTCTGCGACGTGTTTCCCAACCGTCGCCCATATTGACGCCACGACCCGGCATCAGCATGTTGCTGGCAAGGCCGAAGTGCTGATTGTTCACTGCCGATACCACCGCGCCATTTTCTGCGGCCGCAAGATCCACCGGGCCGGTGGCCAGCGCGGACCAGTCAGGCTGGGGCTGTCCATAGACACGCAGTCGTGCAACACCGCCATCCGGGTAGATATTCAGACGCAGGTGGGTGAAGGGGCGATCGCCTGCGACAACGTGATAGTGGTGACTGTTGCCCTGGAGATTCACCGAATCAAGGATGACCGTCCATCGGCTGGTGTCATCGGGGACGCCCGCACAGTCGCATGCCTCGAGAGAGGCCGCGGGAGGATAATTTCCGGTGAAGTGGCTGGTATCGATATCGACGCCATGAATGACACCTCGGCGCGCAAGTTTCACCACCGCAACATCATGACCGTTGACGCGCTTGCGCCGCGTCTCCCATCCGTCCATCCACTTGCCATGGTCATCGTACTTTCCGGGAATGAATACCGCAGGCTCGGGATTGAGCATCCGGCTGAGGGGCGCAAAAAACTCATCGGAGGCAGAGACGGGCTCGGCGCCGAGACGTGCATCAGCGAGATTGATGTACCGACGGGTGAAGTCCGGTGCATTGGGATCAAGTGCGGGAATGGCCATGTGGAATCTCCTGAAAATGAATATGGGGGCCGTGGCGGCGTGACTCCGGTGATTGCCCGGGCGCGCCTCAATGCCTGTACGCGTCAGCTTCCGCGATATACCGAGTAACTGAATGGCGTGCACACCAGCGGTATGTGATAACTCTCGTCGCGACGTGTCTGAAACTCGACCCGCCCCTGTCTGAGCAGTGGCGGGTCCTGCTGCGCCACACCTGCCGGCGAAGAGTGCTCTGCAAGATCCAATGCCAGACAGTAGCGTGCAGGCGTGACGTCATCGCCCTCGATCAGGGGGCCGGGGGTTCGACCATCGTCGCCCGTCACCATCTGCACGGACCATTCCGGCCGATCCGGGCGCGTCAGGGTGACGCGCATTCCCCTTGCCGAGAGTCCCTGGGCCATATCCAGCACATGAACGGTCAGTCTGGCCATCAGCGCGCTCCTGTCTTCGGCGCCCCACCCCGATAGGTGGCATAGGACCATGGGCTCGCCACCAGGGGAATGTGCATGTGTCGGGCCGGATCGGTATGACGAAATCGTACCGGGACCACTGTCAGAAAATCATCTGCAGATGACGCGCCAGCCTGCGATGCCAGAGAGGAAAAATAAGCGCCGATGTCGAAACGCAACTCGTAGTCACCGGCATCCAGCTCGGCAGCCAGTTGACAGCGCCCCTCATCATTGGTGACTGCACTCGCGATCAGATGTGCGGTCTGACACCAGCCACGGTCATCCGGATCACCGAGCCGCAGAAGCTGCACAGCGACGCCACGGGCGGGAGCTCCGCGCAGTGTGTCCAGCACATGCGATGTCAACCCCCTCATGCGGCAGCCCCCTGGGCGACCAGATTCTCGAGTCGCAAACGGCAGATTTCCATCACCTGACGGGTTCCCGCACGCAACTCATCTGCAGGTGCGTTGGCCAGCCTGCTCTCCATGGCGGCGAAGAGCTCATCGCGGCTGTGGAGAAGACGCACACACACCACAAACGGGAAGCCGAACTTTTCGCGGTAGGCACGATTGAACCCCTGAATACGCTGAAACTCGTCGCGACTCAGGCGGTCCAGGCCCAGGCCCTTCTGCTCCGATGTCGAGAAATCGGTCAGCGTGCCACTCTGGGCTTCCTTGCCGGAGAGTTCGGGGTGGGCGCGAAGAATACCCGCCCAGTGTTCCGGACCCGCGTCTTCGATGGCCTGACACATGGCCTGATGAAGGTCGGCAAACCCGTGAAAGGGACGTCGACGGGCAGCTGCCTCCGCGACCCATGGGGAATGCTCCACCACATCACCGAAAACTCGCACGAACTCGTCGTGCGGCATGGTATTCACATGCGCAAGCAGATGTCTCATTTGGCGTTCTCAAACCATAGTTTCAAATCGGCCCGCTCCTGATCGGACATCTGCGTCACATTGCCAAGCGGCATGGCCTTGGCGACGAATGTCTGCTGAATCACACGCTGCCGATTCTGCATAAGCTGCTCGCGAGTCTCAAGCATCAGACCCTGAGGGGCTGCGGAAAACCCCTGGTAACTCGGCACTGCCGCATGGCACACCGCACAGTGCTGGGCAACGATACGCATGGCGGCGGCGTCATCGATGGTCCGGGGCACAACCGATGACGCGGTGGCGTTTGATGCAGCGGGCACGATGGAAATCGCAATGGCAGCCACGATGGCCAATCCGGAAGCAACTGCCACACCCGTTGCCCGCTGCTCCAGCTTGTAGTGAACATTCAGCACATGACGCACTCCCCAGCCGGCGAACAGAACCAGACAGAGAATGATCCAGGCCAGGTGGTGGTTGTATGCAACGGAAAAATGGTTGCTCACCATGCAGAAGACCACCGGGATGGTGAAGTAGTTGTTGTGCTGGGAGTGCCGCTTGGCCAGAAACCCGTGATGCGTGTTCAGAGGCTGACCCTCGGTCAGCTGTCGGCGCATGGCGATGTGATTGGGAACGATGTTCCGGATGACATTGAGCCCCATCAATGAGCCAAGCAGTGCGCCTACGGAAATGAATGCGCCGCGGCCGCTGAACACATGGGTGAAGCCGTATGCCGCCACGACCACCAGGACCACCATGCAGGCAAACACTTTCCGCTCGTCCTGGAAGACACGGCAAACGCTGGAATAGATCAGCCAGCCGATCACAATCGATGCGATGCTGATCACCACCGCCGTCGCTCCGGTGATGTCGGCGATGCGGGGGTCGACGAGATACGTCGAAGCACCCAACCAGTAGATCAGGAGCATCAGCACCAGACCGGTGTAGAACGTGGTCTTCGCGGGCCAGGCATGCACGAGCAGACGCTCCGGATGCCGATCAGGCCAGTACTGCTCGTGGTAGTAGAAACTTCCGCCGTGGATCTCCTCCACCGTACCGCGAATGTTTTCCTTGATCACACGATCCCGGGGCGGACGAACATTGGCATCGAACCAGTTGAAATAGAACGAGGTGCCGATCCATGTGATGCCGGCCATCACATGAAGCCATCGGGTAAGAAACGATACCCACTCCGTGATCAGTTCCATCCGAAACCCTCCCTGGGCAAGGCTGATGCCTGCGCATTATCCGATTCCACCGTGAAAGAGCGCGGGTATAGTGACTATACAAAAAACAATATACAAAAATGCGTTTACATAACAAACATGAAGAACGAACCCCTGATCGAAGCCAAGCTGCTGCGCATCCTGGAGGCCATCCTGACCGAACGCAACATCACGCGTGCAGCGCGTTCGCTCGGTCTGTCGCAACCGGCGGTCAGCGCAGCCCTGCGCAAAATCCGGCAGATCATCGGTGATCAGCTGGTGATTCCCGGCGGCAAGAATCTGGTTCTGACAGAGCGGGCCGAGCAGATTCACGAGGCGATTCGGTGCACCCTGCAGGATATCGACAACATTGTGCTCAATCGGGCCCTGTTCGATCCGTCCAGTGCGACCGGCACTTTCCGGATCGCCAGCCCGGACAACGTGGCCCACGCCTTCATCAGCAATCTGTTCGCACAAATGCGTCGGGATGCGCCACAAGTGAGCCTGGAGTTGAACTCCTTCGGTCCTGATTTCGATCCATTCATGGCGCTGCGTGACGGACTCGTCGATGTGGTGCTGGGGAACTGGTCGGAACTACCTGACAACCTGCACTACGCACCGCTCTATGAAGATCGCATGGTCTGTCTGATGCGACGCGACCATCCCTATGCAAAGGGCATCACCCGACAGCAGTTCCTCGAGGCCAGTCATATCGCACCCAGCCATTACTCGGTCGGGAAACGGGGGGTGGTGGACACCTATCTCAGCCGCCATCGCCTCAAGCGCAGAGTGGTAGCCACCGTACCATTCTTCAACCTCGCCCCGTATGCCCTGATCGACAGCGACCTGATCTTCACGGTCAATGAATCGATGGCGCGATTTTTCGCCGACCGACTTGCTCTCGCCGTCGTCGAAGCGCCACTGCCCTTTCCAAGGGTGAAGGTGATGCAACTGTGGCATGCGCGCACGCACCACAGCCCCGCACTCGGCTGGCTTCGCAAGGAAATCACGCGCGCCGCACAACCCCTGCGTGGCCCTGCGAAGAAGCTCTGAGCCTGCGTACGCCGCTACAGCAACGCGAGCGTGAGTCCGGGGAAAATGACGATCAGCAGGACTGTCAGCAGCATGACGCAGACATACGGAAATGCGCCGCCAAAGATGGCCTCAACCGAGACATTCGGATCATTCAACGTCGACTTGACAGTGAAGATCGATATCCCGAAAGGTGGTGTGAGAAGTCCGATCTCAACAGCCAATACGGTGATGATGCCGAAGTGAATCAGATTGAATCCCAATTCGGCCGCAATCGGGGCCGCGACCGGCGTCATGATGAGCAGTATTGAACTGGAGTCGAGAATCATGCCCAGCCCCAGAATGATCACCACGTAGAGCAGGATGAAACCATACGGGCCGAGTCCGGAGCTCTCCACCACATCACTGATGGCGGACGGCACGCCCGCCACAGACAGCATCCGGCTGTAGAACCCGGCCGCGATAAGCAGAATGAGAATGCCCACCGAGACTCCACCCGTCTCCTTGAGCACGCGCCACATGCGGGAGCGATCGAGACGACGTCGGAGCAGCGC
>CAYYDO010000025.1:0-17042 GCA_964470595.1 uncultured Burkholderiaceae bacterium
TCTGCATCTCGGCGATGACCTGAAGCGTGAGGGTGGTCTTGCCCGAGGATTCCGGCCCGTAGATTTCCACCACCCTGCCGCGCGGCAGACCACCTACGCCGAGCGCGAGATCAAGCCCGAGCGAACCGGTGGATACCACCTGGATATCGGGAGCGACATCGTTTTCGCCCATGCGCATGATGGAACCCTTGCCGAACTGCTTCTCGATCTGGCTGAGAGCCGCCTGAAGAGCCTTGGCTTTTTCTGCGCGGTTGCGGGTGTCTGCTTTGTCGTTCATGTGGATTCCTTTTGATCGGTATGAAAGGGAGGATACTGTATAAAAAAACAGTCTTCAAGCCCTTCGCAGTCTAGACAGGGAGGCGTGGCCGTTGCATCGACAACACGGCCGATGGCGATGATCGGCGGACCGGGATCGCACCCCGGCACCGGGCGGACAGCCGGGCGGTGCCGGGAACGGGAGGAGCAGAACGGGTCAATGCGGCCTCGAAAATCATGAGGTGAGTCTCAGAGACCCTGCGTATCCAGCAAGAACAGTTAGTGCCCACTCTGCCGCCTGCTGACGAATGGCGTCGCGATCACCGTCGAAATGTCTGTGGCCGGTTGCTACCCCCCAGGGACCAGCCCAGCCAAAGCAGACTGTGCCGACGGGTTTGCCGGGTACGGCCCCCATGGGACCCGCAATCCCGGTGATCGATATGCCCAGCAGGTGATTGGCCGTCATTTCTTCGGCGTTGTGCAGTGCCCTGCGGTGCAGACGCCCAAGTCCAGCGACCATTTCGCCAGCGGTCTCGCGACTGACGGCGCCATGCAGCAGGAGTGTCTCCGGGCGCACCCCGAGCACCTCGCGCTTGACCGCATTCGAATAGCTCACCACCGCGCCGTCAAACCAGGCGCTCGATCCGCCTGCGGCGGTCAGCCACTGACTGAGTAATCCGCCGGTGCACGACTCCGCAAGCATCAGCCGCGCCTGTGCACGCAGCAGGAGACAGCCAGCGGCAAGCACGAGGGTGCGCTCGATCATCGCCATGTGACAGCCAGATTGGCGAGACGCAACACAACGGCGCAACTCAGCAGGGTATACGCCGCAGCAAGCAGATCGTCGATCATGACGCCCCAGCCGTCCCGGGTCATGCGGTCGATGCGGCGAATCGGTGGTGGCTTGGCAATGTCGAAGAGACGAAAGAGAAGGAAGGCGCAGATCTGCAGGGCCCACTCGGGAACGCTGCCCAGCGCATGAAAGCCTGCGGGATCGCTCGCACGTGGCAGGATCCAGAGCACGCACCAGAAGGCAATGATTTCATCCCAGACAATGACCGATGCATCGGCCCTGCCGAGCGCGCGACCGGTGATCGTGCAGGCACGCGCGCCAATGATCGTCCCGAGCACGATGACCACTGCCCATGCAGTGTCGGTCATCAGCGGATCGATCATGAGAAAGACAACCCATGCCCACACTGTAGCGATCGTGCCGGGCGCCACAGGAAAGAGCCCGCTGCCGAAACCGAGGGCAAGGATGTGGGCCGGATGGCGCCACAGAAGACCCGAGGGCAGGGACTCAGAAGTGGCGGAATCCGCCATGTTTCATCTCCCCTGTCGTGGCCGCATCGACCGGGCGACCTGAACCATCGCGCCAGACGATCGCATCGCCGCCGATCGGCCTCCTCCCGATATGGCCGATGCAGGTCATCGACACGCCGAGACGCTGGCCAAGTTCGCGGACAACGACAGCGGAATCCGGTGCAGCCGAAAAAAGAAGTTCGTAATCATCGCCCCCTGCAGCCGCCATCACACGGGCCTCGCCATCGCGCAGGTGCCCCTCCTCCAGGGCCTTGATCAGCCCTGCCCCCAGAGGCAGTGCAGTCCACTCCAGGATCGCCTGCAATGGCGGCGATTCGGGATTCCGCGCCGATGAGGACTGCAGCAGATGCATCATCTCCGCAGAGAGGCCATCCGAGACATCGATGGCTGCATGGGCCACACCGCGCAGCGCAAGTCCGAGTTCCAGTCGCGGCTGCGGCATGTCGAGACGCGGATCGGGCATGCGTCGGCGGACCGCATAGGCCGGATCACCCAGCGCCCCCGATACCCAGACATGGTCGCCCTCGACCATGCCATCACGACGCAAGGCCCTGCCCACAGGCACGCTGCCAAGAACGGTCACCGACATGCACTCGGCATTGTCGGAAGGCAGACCGGTTGTATCACCGCCAATCAGAGGACACCCCGCCTGACGCGCCAGCCCCAGCATGCCATCCAGGAATGGTTCGATCCAGGCCGTGTCGATACGGCGCAGGGCCATGGACAGCGTGAATCCGAGCGGGCGAGCGCCCATGGCAGCGAGATCGGAGAGGTTGACTGCAAGCGCCTTGTGGCCCAGACAGAAAGGATCCGTATCGGCAAGGTAATGCCGGCCCTCGACGAGCATGTCGGTGGAAATGGCGAGTTGCTCGCCTTCCGCCAGAGGTGGAAGCAGGGCTGCATCGTCGCCAATGCCCAGAGCCAGGGGACTGGCATAAAACGGTTGCCCGAGAGCCGCACGCGGGCGCAGAAAGCGCTCGATGAATTCGAATTCGCCCAATCTAGCCATGCGGCCGCAACTGTCCTGCGAGCTTGTCGAGGACGCCGTTGATGTATCGGTGGCCGTCGGTGCCACCAAAGGATTTGGCGAGCTCGATGGCTTCATTGATCACGACGCGATAAGGCACTTCGGGGACTTCAAGCAATTCGTACGTCGCCAACAGCAAAATGGCGTGCTCGACGGGCGAGAGCTCCGGCAATGGACGGTCGCAGTGCGGCGCAAAGTGGGACCGGAGAATCTCGGCCCGCACCAGCGTGCCATGAAGGATGCGGTCGAGGTACTCCCTGTCGCAACGCTCATAGGCCTCCTGCTCGCGGAGAAAGGCATCGATCACGCCGGCATCGCCGGCGGCCAGCAGCCACTGGTAGATGCCCTGGATGCACAGGCTGCGCGATGCCCGCCGGCTTCCCCTGGCGAGACGATCCGGTCTGGCCTTTGCAGTCTCAGTCATCGTCGTCACTGAGCTGATCATCGATGGCGAACAGGAGATTGGCCATCTCGACCGCCACCCTGGCGCAATCGCGACCCTTTTCAGAAGCACGCGCCATGGCCTGCTCATCGGTGTCGACCGTGAGAACACCATTGGCCACGGGAATATGAAACTCGAGTGCCACACGCGAGATACCCGCTGCGGATTCGTTGGATACGACCTCGAAATGGTACGTCTCGCCCCGGATCACGGCACCCAGGGCGATCAGCGCATCGAAGCGGCCGGTCTCGGCGAGCTGGGACAGGGTCAGGGGCAGCTCGAGGGCACCCGGCACTGTGAGCAGAGTGATATCGCCGGGATCGACTCCCAGGGTCTCGAGCTCGGCGATGCAGGCCTCACGCTGGGCGATGCCTACGACATCGTTGAAACGGGCCTGTACAACAGCGATACGCAGCCCCTCTCCGTCGATATCCACCTTCATCTCATTCATGTCGATCTCCAAGTATGCGTTCCACGATACGGGCCACCTGTTTGGCCAGTTGATCCACTTCGACGTTCACGCTGTCGCCCGCCACTCTGCGGCAAATCGTGGTCACTTCCCAAGTATGGGGGATGATGTTGACCGATATGTCGCAGCCCTCGGCACAATCTGCAACACGATTGACGGTCAGGCTGACGCCATCGAGAGCGATGGACCCTTTATTGCTGACGAAGGGCGCGAGTTCAGAAGGCAGGCGTACATCGACGCGCCACGACTCGCCCGCCGGAGTGACCGCAAGGATCCGCCCGGTGCCATCGATATGACCGCTGACCAGATGCCCTCCGAGCCGGTCGCTCGCACGCATCGCCTTTTCCAGATTCACGACAGCACCCACCCGGTCGAGCCGGGAGGTACGCGAAAGGCTCTCGCGCGAAACATCGAAAGACAGCAGATGCGGGTCGCTGCGGCCCACCACCGTCATGCAGGCGCCGTCGATGGCAATCGAATCGCCGAGCCCGACATCGTCGAGCGCAAGGGCAGGACAGGACACCACCAGGCGGCAGCCGCCTGCCAGTGGCGAGACATCGACGATCTCGCCGACCGCCTGGACGATTCCGGTGAACATGAGGCTAGTCTAACGCCGTCTCATCGACGAACCAGGCGCAGCCGTAACGTCTCGCCAACCATCGACTGATCCTTCCAGCGCCAGCGGGGAACCTCGCCCAGAGATGGCCAGCGTCGACCATCGCCGACCACCGGCATGCCGTCTCCGAGAAACAGGGGAGCGAGATAGAGCAGCCACTCGTCAATCAGATCGTCGTCCACCATCGCACCGGTGAGCCTCGCCCCTGCCTCGAGATGCACCTCGTTGCATCCGCGATCGGCAAGCATGCGCGCCAGCGCACGCAGGTTCACTTTGCCGCCAGGTGCAGCCTCTGCCTGTCCGACCACCTCGATACCGCGATCGCGCAACTGCTGCGCCTTGTCGCGAAACACCGGGAGTTCCGGGTCGACGACGGTCACCACCAGGGCATCACCGCCTGCAAGTACGGCGGCAGCGGGGTCGATCTCGAAGCGGGCATCGACCACCACGCGCAGCGGCTGCCGGCTGGTGGCAATCGCACGCACATTCATTCGGGGATTGTCCTTGCGTACAGTACCGATTCCTGTCAGCACCGCACAGGCCCGCGCACGCCAGATGTGGCCGTCATCCCGAGCCTCGGCGCAGGTGATCCACTGGCTGGTCCCATCGGGCAGGGCCGTTCGCCCGTCCAGCGACAGGGCCGACTTCGCCCGAATCCACGGCAAACCCTGTGTCATTCGCTTGATGAATCCCGGATTGAGATCGGCAGCCTCGTCGGCAAGCAAACCACACCGCACCTCGATACCCGCATCACGCAGCTGCTGCAGACCGCGACCACCCACGAGAGGGTTGGGGTCCTGCATCGCCACGATCACACGCGCCACACCCGCATGGCGAAGCGCCTCCGCACAGGGGGGCGTTCGACCGAAAGGGCTGCATGGCTCGAGGGGGACATAGGCGGTCGCACCCTTCGCACGATGCGAGCCCGCATCGGCGATGGCCATCACCTCGGCATGCGCCTCGCCGGCGCGCTCATGCCAGCCGCGGCCGACCACCTCGTCGCCCCTGACGAGCACGCAGCCGACGCGGGGGTTGGGTGTCGTGGTATTCAGCCCGCGCACCGCCAGTGCGAGAGCCGCGCGCATGTACTGCTCATCCAACGGGCTGAACATGTTGGCTAGCGCTTCGCTGGAGGTGCCACAGATCGACGCTTGCCGATCGGACGGGGGCTGACCTCGGCGACGAGTTCCTGGAACTCGGCCACATCCTGGAAACTGCGATAGACCGAGGCATAGCGGATGTATGCGACCTTGTCGAGCCGGCGCAACTCATGCATCACCAGCTCGCCGATACGCTGGGATGAAACCTCGCGCTCGCCACTGGCCGCCAGCTGCTCCTCGACCCTGCGCACCGACGCATCGACGATCTCGGCGGACACGGGCCGCTTGCGCAAGGCGAGCAGAAAACTGGCACGCAGTTTCTTTTCGTCGAAATCCAGGCGGGCACCGTTCTTCTTGACCACATAGGGCAGGGACAACTCGATCCGCTCGGCCGTCTTGAACCGACGACCGCAGGCGAGACACCTGCGGCGGCGGCGGATTTCGACACCATCCTCCGAGACACGGGTCTCGGTGACCTGCGTATCCTCAGAGCCGCATGCAGGGCAACGCATGACCAGGGGTCATCGATACACGGGGAACCGGGCGGTCAACGCCTGCACTCGCGCACGAACCGATGCCAGCACTGCGGCATCGGTGGGTGCCTCGAGCACATCGGCAATCAGATGGCCCACCAGCGTCATCTCCTCGACACCAAATCCACGCGTGGTGCAGGCGGGTGTTCCCAGACGAATGCCGCTGGTGACCATGGGTTTCTCGGGATCGTTGGGGATGGCGTTCTTGTTCACGGTGATATGCGCCGCACCGAGCGCGGCCTCGGCGGCCTTGCCGGTCACCGACTTGGCACGCAGATCGACCAGCATCACATGGCTCTCGGTACGGCCCGACACGATACGCAGACCGCGATCAACGAGCGCCGCCGACAGCGCCTGCGCGTTATCGATGATGCGCCGGGCATAGTCCTTGAACTCGGGGCGCAATGCCTCGCCGAAGGCAATCGCCTTGGCTGCGATGACATGCATCAGGGGGCCGCCCTGCAGACCCGGGAACACAGCGCTGTTGATGGCCTTTTCGTGTTCGGACTTCATCAGGATGATGCCGCCGCGCGGGCCACGCAAACTCTTGTGCGTGGTCGATGTGACCACGTCGGCGTGAGGCACCGGATTGGGATAGACACCACCGGCGATCAATCCCGAGTAGTGCGCCATGTCGACCATGAAGATGGCCCCGATCTCGCGTGCCACGCGAGCAAAGCGCTCCCAGTCGGTCCTGAGCGCATACGCAGATGCACCCGCAATCAGCAACTTGGGGCGATGCTCGCGCGCGAGGGCCTCCATGCGGTCGTAATCGATTTCCTCGCGTTCGTTGAGGCCATAGGCGACAACATTGAACCACTTGCCGGACATGTTCAGGGGCATGCCATGGGTGAGGTGTCCACCCTCGGCAAGAGACAGCCCCATGATCGTGTCACCGGGTTTCAGGAAGGCCAGGAAAACAGCCTGGTTCGCCTGTGCGCCCGAATGCGGCTGCACATTCGCGCAATCCGCGCCATAAAGAGCCTTGAGCCGATCGATGGCCAGTTGCTCCACGACATCGACATGTTCGCAGCCACCGTAGTAGCGCCGACCGGGATAGCCCTCGGCGTACTTGTTGGTGAGCTGGGATCCCTGCGCCGCCATCACGGCCGGGCTGGCGTAGTTTTCGGAAGCAATCAGTTCGATATGCGCCTCCTGGCGGAGGTTTTCCGCCTCGATGGCAGCGGCAACATCAGGGTCGTGCTGGGACAGAGGGATCCGTGCGTCAAACATAAGAGTTCCTGTCGGATGGAGAGAGTGAGGAGGACGATGGTGTGCCGTCGATCTGCGCAACCGACAGAAGGCACCACTGGAACCAGAGAACACCAAAGATCAGATGGGCGACCAGGAGATGGGTCGGCTGCGCCACTGCGGGAAAACCGAGATGATTGAGCGCACCGCCCAGCAGCATCTCGAACACCACCAGAGCCACCAGCCCCACCGCAGCCCGACCAATTGCGGTTCGTCGCAGGTGGCTGCGGAGAATACGCAGGGTCATGAATCCGGCCAGACCGAGAATCACCCAGGAAAAAGAGCGGTGTACATAGAAAATGCCCGGCACGAGCGCAATCCAGTCGTCGCGATCCACCTCGTTCATGCTCCTGCTGATCCAGTCGACGCTCTCGCGGATCTGAATACCCAGGATGATCTGCAGCACCAACGCGGCGAGGGTCACGAGCAGCAGATTGCGGAACCACCCCGGCATACTGGGGCCGGAGGGCACCAACGAGTGCCGGGCGGCACGAACCGTGGCGTAGATCAGCGCCATCTGCACCAGGAAAGCGCCCGCCATGTGCAGGGAAATGACCACTGGCCGCAGGTTCGAGGCCACCACGCGGGACCCGAGCCAGCCATTGAACATGACTGCCAGAAGGGCAATCACCGCCACCCAGAAGACCGTCGCATCGGACTTGCGCAGACGCGCGGACAGGGCCACGAACGCGACGATGAGCAGGCCGATGACGACGCCCACCAGACGATTCACATATTCGATCCAGGTCTTGACCGGATCGAAGGGCGCGGAGGCATAGCCGCGATGGGAATAGATGTCACGCCAGTTGGCGGGCAACTGGCTTTCATCGGTAGGCGGAATCAACTGGCCGAAACACAGCGGCCAGTCCGGGCATCCCATACCGGCACCGGTCGCGCGGACGGTACCGCCGACGAGAATCAGAAAATAGACTGCGATGATCGCCACCAGCCCCAGCACGGCGACCCTGCGCTGATCGCGAGACAGGCTCATGACAGGGTGACCCTGGCAAAACGACGTTTGCCGATCTGAAGCACATAGGTGCCGGCGACGAGTTGCAGGTTTCTGTCGGCAACACGACTGCCATCGACACGCACCCCTCCCTGCTCGATGTTGCGGATGGCTTCAGCCGAGGAGGGCGCAAGCCCGGATTGCCTGAGCACTGCCACCACCCCGAGGGGGGCGCCGGCAAGGGCCACATCGGGAATATCCTCCGGAATCGCACCCTGCCGGAAACGGGCCTCGAAGTCGTCCAGGGCCGACTGGGCGGCCGCCGCACCGTGGAATCGCGCGACGATTTCCATGGCCAGTTCCACCTTGACATCCCGGGGGTTCCGACCTGCTGCGACCTCGGCCGCGAGCGCCCTGACCTGGGTCATCGGCCGCAGCGACAGCAATTCGAAATAGCGCCACATCAGCTCATCGGAAATCGACATCAGCTTGCCGAATATCTCGCGCGGGTGCTCCGAAATGCCCACATAGTTGCCCTTGCTCTTCGACATCTTCTCGACACCGTCGAGGCCAACCAGAAGCGGCATGGTCAGAATGCATTGCGGCGCCTGCCCCATCTCGCGCTGAAGCTCCCGCCCCACGAGCAGATTGAACTTCTGATCGGTTCCACCGAGCTCCAGGTCGGAATGAAGCGCGACCGAGTCGTATCCCTGGACCAGGGGGTAGAGAAACTCGTGAATCGAGATCGGGGTGCCTGCTCGAAACCTCTTGGTGAAGTCATCGCGCTCGATCATTCGGGCCACCGTGTAGCGGGCCGCAAGCTGAATCATTCCACGCGCGCCAAGCGCATCGCACCACTCGGAATTGCGCCGGATTTCGGTCCGCGAGGGATCGAGAATCAGCGATGCCTGATCGAAATAGGTCTGCGCATTGATCGAGATCTCTTCGGGTGTGAGCGGCGGACGGGTCGCGTTGCGACCTGTGGGATCGCCGATCAGGGCGGTGAAATCGCCGATCAGGAAGATCACCGTATGCCCCAGGTCCTGGAGCTGTCGCAGCTTGTTGAGCACCACCGTGTGCCCGAGGTGCAGATCGGGAGCTGTGGGATCGAGACCGAGCTTGATGCGCAGGGGTTGACCCTGCTGCTCGCTGCGCAGGAGCCTGCTGGCAAACTCGTCCTCGACCAGGAGTTCGTCACAGCCGCGTTTCACCACCTCCATGGCCTGACGGACCGACTCCGTGAGGGGGGCTGGCATGACGGCAGCAGGCTTGGAATCCGGTGTGCTGATCGAGGTCAAGGGATGGCTCGGTGAATCGTGACTGGACGGAAGGGTTTCAGGGTGGCCCGAGGCAACTTGCAGGGGCACAGCCTGATGTCAGAGGCTAGAATTCTAGCCCTTATGCCTCGGTTTACCCTGCGCCGCCCGGATCGCCTGTGGACAACGGGTCCGGCCGTGTTCGGCCTGGTCATGGCGGTGATCACGGCATTCGGTCTGTCCGGTGTCTCGGAAGCCGAGTCCCGCATGCTCTCCGAGCGGGTCGCCAAGGAGCTGAATCCGCAGGGCCTGGAACAGCAGGTCGCCGCCCTCGCGGCACACGGCCTGGAACTGACCCGCGAAGACGAGGTGCGCCCCAGGGAAAACATCGACGATCTGCTGTCACGACTTGGCGTCGAGGATCAGGCCGCGCGTCAGTATCTGCGCAAGGACACGCGCACGCAGGCGGTTCTGCGCAGCAATGTGGGCCAGACGGCGCTCGTGCGCATGGATCTGGAGGGCAGGCTCCTTCGGCTGCAACTCATCAACCGCCTCGATGCATGGATCGTCGAGCGCACCGGCGAGGGGCAGTTCACCACCCGGACAGCCCGCCTGGGTTCGGAGATGCGCATCGAGCATCGCTCGGTGCAGGTGGGCCGCTCTTTCTTCGGAGCCATGGATGAGGCCGATGTGCCGGATGCAATTACCGAACAGGTGGTCACCCTGTTTGAATCCGATATCGACTTTCGGCGGCAGCTCAACCCGGGCGACATCGTTCGCGTGATCTACCAGAATCAGCTCGTGGGGGGGCGCGACATCGGATCCTACAAACTGATTGCGGTCCGCTTCGAGGCTGGTGAAAAGACCTACGAGGCGCTGTACTTTGAAAACCCTGAAACCGGCAAGGGCAACTACTACGATGCGGGCGGCCGGTCGGTGAAACGCGGATTCCTGGCGGCGCCGCTGCGCTTTACCCGGATGTCATCGGGCTTTACCACCTACCGACTGCACCCCCTGTTCGGCGACCCGCGTGCCCACCGCGGCGTGGACTATGCCGCCCCGATTGGCACCCCTGTCCGGACTGTGGCGGATGGCGTGGTGGTATCAAAAGGCTGGAGCACCGGGTATGGCAACACCATCGAGATCAAGCACAACGAGCGGTATTCCACGCTTTATGCCCACCTCAGCGGATTTGCCCCCGATGTGGAACGCGGCCGCAACGTCCAGATGGGACAGGTGATCGGCTTCGTGGGCAACACCGGCTGGTCCACCGGCCCGCATCTGCACTACGAATTCAGGGTCAACGGTCGCCATGTCGATCCCAGTCAGATCATCGCCGAGAATCCCCAGGTGCCCTCGCTCTCGGGCGATGCGCTCAAGCGTTTCGGCCTCGTGGCGAACGACCTGCGCAACCGTCTCTCGCTGCTCGACAACGTGAACACCGCAAGGGTTCAATAGAACATGAACGACCAGGCGCCCGCGGTTCAGGATGTGCGCCTGTTTGCCGGAATCATGACCGGCACCAGCCTCGACGCCATTGATGTCGCGATCGTCGAGATCGGGCCGCCATGCAGCGCGCAGGAATCCCAGCACATCCGCCTGCGGAATTTCCACTCGCAGCCGATGGAGCCGGCCATGGTGGAAGCCATGATGGCGCTGCAGGCGAGCGGCGACGATGAAATTCATCGTGCAGCGCTGGTCGGAAACACCCTGGCGGATGCCATCGGCGCCGCCGTGAGCAGTGCGATCGTCTCCTGCGGATTGCGCGCGAGCGACGTTGCGGCACTCGGTGTCCATGGCCAGACCGTCCGCCACCAGCCACGCCTTGGCTACACCATCCAGCTGAACGCACCTGCCCGGATCGCGGAATCGACGGGCATCACGGTGGTATCCGACTTTCGCAGCCGGGATGTTGCCGCCGGCGGACAGGGGGCGCCGCTGGTGCCGGTTTTCCATCAGGCGATCTTTGCCCGGGATCCATCCATTCGCGCTGTCGTCAACATCGGCGGCATTGCAAACCTGACCTGGCTGGAAGCTCCCATCCTGGGCTACGACACCGGTCCGGGGAATATGCTGATGGATCTCTGGATTCGCCGGCACTCCGGAATGCCCTTCGACGATCAGGGGGCGTGGGCGTCTGTCGGACGGCCGCACAAGTCCCTGCTGCGCGCCATGTTGGGCGACCCGTTTTTTTCCTTCATGCCGCCCCGAAGCACAGGCCGGGACCTTTTTTCCGCCGAGTGGCTCGATGCATTCCTGTGTCAGTCGGAATTCAGCCGGATTGCACCCGAGGATGTGCAGGCAACCCTGCTGCGCCTGACCGCACGCAGCATCGCGCTTGAAATCCAGCGCATCGAAACGACGCCATCGCTGCGCAAGAGACAGCGCTGCTCACGTCTGCTGGTCTGTGGGGGCGGAGCACGCAACACGGCCCTGATGCAGGCAATTGCCAGAGAACTGGAGATGGCGCTTCGTCGCAGCGTTTTTGTCGAACCCACGACCGCCTGCGGATGGGATCCTCAGACCATCGAGGCCGCAGCCTTTGCATGGCTGGCATCCCGCACGCTGGATCGTCTGCCCGGCAATCTGCCAAGTGTTACGGGCGCCAGCGGCGAACGCATTCTCGGCAGCGTCACGCCTGCCTGATCAGCCAGGCTGACCAGCAGCAGCAAGTTGTTCGTCCACCCACTCCAGCCAGTGTCTGACCGGAGTCCCGGTACCTGACTGCAGATGCGTGATGCAGCCCACATTGGCTGACAGGATCAGGTCGGGAGCGCCTGCTGCAAGCGCCGACAGCTTGCGTTGCTTGAGTTCCGCAGAGAGCTCCGGCTGCAGGACAGAGTAGGTCCCCGCAGATCCGCAGCAAAGGTGACTGTCTGCCACCGGCAGAACGGTGGCGCCGAGACTCTGCAACAGCCGTTCGACCGCACCTTTGATCTTCATGCCATGCTGCAAGGTACAGGGCGGGTGAAATGCCACTCGGACACCCGACCCCGATGCATTTCGGGAGGCCGACAGAAGCGACTGCAGCTCTGTGGCGAGAGACTCGAGAAGTTCCACCGGATCGCGTGCCAGTGCACTGATGCGCGCGGCCTTGTCGGCATAGAGAGGGTCCCGCGCCAGCAGATGGCCGTAATCCTTGACCATCACCCCACAGCCACTGGCGTTGATCACGATCGCCTCGACATTGCCGCGTGCGATCTCGGGCCACCATGCATCGATGTTGCGACGTGCATCGGCCAGCCCTCCCGGCGCATCAGCCAGATGCTGGCGTATGGCACCACAACAACCGGAGTCCGGCGCGAACTCCGCTGCGATGCCGAGAGCATCGAGAACACGCCGGGTCGCCGCATCGATGCCGGGAAGCATCGCGGGTTGCACACACCCCTTGAGCAGGAAGACTCGCCGTGCGTGATGGCGGGTCGGCACCGGACCCGGATCGCGATAGGCAGGAACCTTGGCCTTGAGCGCGGCAGGCAGCAACCCCCGCACCGTCTGCCCCAGACGCATCGCCGGGGCAAAGGCCGGCGAGGAGAGTCCGGTCTTCAAGGCGGACCGCATGAGCCTCTCGGACAAGGGCCGTGCCACCCGCTGTTCGACCAGATCACGGCCGATGTCGACCAGTCTGCCGTATTCCACACCCGAAGGACAGGTGGTTTCACAATTGCGACAGGTCAGACAGCGATCCAGATGGATCTGGGTTTCGCGTGTCACCGGAGCACCCTCGACAACCTGCTTGATCAGATAAATGCGCCCTCTGGGACTATCACGCTCGTCCCCGAGGATCTGGTAGGTCGGGCAGGTGGCCGTGCAAAACCCGCAATGAACACAACGCCGGAGAATCTCCTGAGCCTCGAGCCCCTGGGGGGTTCCGGCGTATTGAGGCGCGAGCGTGGTTTCCATAAGAGATTCCAGAGGGGTCGACTACAGGCCCGCGAACATTCGGCCCGGGTTGAAGATGCCGCTGGCATCGAGTTCGTGTTTGAGACGCTGATGAATCTTCCTCACCGCGGGAGACAATTCGGCAAAGACACCCTCGTTGCGACGCATGTCGTTGTCGTGGCATCGAAACAGCGTGGCATGACCGCCGCACTGGCGGGCCATCACCCGCATGCGATCAGCCGGCAACCGGCTGCGTACCCAGCGAAGCGCACCACCCCACTCGATCCATTGCGGATCGTCGATCGCCAGATCAGCGGCGACCGAGGGTAGCGACAACCGCCAGAGACAATCACCGGGGTCTGCAGGGTCGGGATGGAAAAAGCGGTCGGTCTGATCCCGCAGGGATGTCCAGAACGCGGCGACATCGTCGGCGTTTTCAAGAACCTCGCCACCCATGCGGCGACACGCAGCATCCACCGCGGCGAGTGCACCGGAGAGACGCACGGTCAGAATCTGATCACGCCAGGACGTGGCCGAGATCGGGAGGGGTTGACCAGCCCACGCATTCATCCAGTCGATCGCCTTGGCAGAATCGACCGAAAAACGCAGGGTAGCCTCGGCTGGCGGCTTGGGCAGCACCTTGATGGACACATCGACGATCACACCCAGAGTTCCCAGCGCCCCGGTGTGCAACCGGGAGAGATCGTATCCCGCCACGTTCTTCATGACCGTCCCACCATAGCGCAGGGGTGATCCGGATGCATCGAGAACGGTCATGCCAAGAATGAAATCCCGCGCAGCGCCCGAAGTGGCCCGACGCGGACCGGAGAGGCCGCTCGCAATCATGCCGCCAACCGTTCCCCGCCCGCCGAATCTCGGCGGCTCGAACGCGAGCATCTGTCCGGATCCGGACAGCAGTGACTCGAGCTCATCGATGGGGGTACCGGAGCGGGCGACCACCACCAGCTCGGTGGGGTCGTAGTCGACCACTCCCGAATGGTCGAGAGTCGACAGAACCGTCGCATCGACCTGCTGAGGCAGACCGAAAAAGTCCTTGCTGCCATGACCGCGGATACGCAGGGGGTGGGCTGCGTCAGCACCCCGGATCAGGTCGCGTGCCTGCTGAATCCAGGCGGCATCGGTGGCGTTCGTGGTCATGACGATCAGAACCTCGGGAGTTCGGGGAAACGGAGCGCGCCACGATGCACGTGCATTTTTCCGTACTCGGCACAACGCGACAGCGTGGGAATCGCCTTTCCGGGATTGAGCAGTCCGACAGGATCGAAGGCACGCTTGACCGCAAAGAAACTCATCCTCTCCTCGGGAGAGAACTGGACACACATGCTGTTGATCTTCTCGATACCGACACCATGTTCACCCGTCACTGTGCCGCCAAATTCCACACACAATTCCAGAATCTCGGCCCCGAAGAGTTCGGCACGATGAAACTCGCCCGGCCTGGAGGCATCGAAAAGAATCAGGGGATGGAGGTTGCCATCGCCGGCATGAAATACGTTCATGCATCCGAGCCCGTAGCGCTCCTCCATGGCAGCGATGCGATTGAGCATCTCGCCCAGGCGACGCCGGGGAATGGTGCCATCCATGCAGTAGTAATCCGCTGCGACCCGACCGGCGGCGGGAAAGGCGTTCTTTCGGCCCGACCAGAAACGCAGACGCTGCTCCTCGGACTCGCTGACCCGCAGATCGGTCGCACCGCTCTGTGCAAGCACGTCCTTCATCCTGCCGATCTCCTCCTCGACCTCTTCCGGGGTTCCATCGGACTCGCACAGCAGAATCGCCTTGGCATCGAGGTCGTAACCTGCATGTACGAACTCCTCGACGGCACGGGTGGTCTTCTGATCCATCATTTCAAGACCCGCCGGGATGATCCCTGCCGCAATCAGATTGGCCACGGCGTGTCCGGATTTTTCGACGGCATCGAAGGAGGCCATGATCACCCGGGCCAGCTGCGGTTTGGGGATCAGCTTCACGGTGACTTCAGTCACCACCGCAAGCATGCCCTCCGAGCCGATGGCCAGGGCGAGAAGATCGAGGCCCGAGGTATCGAGTGATTCGCCTCCAAGTTCGATCACGTCGCCCTCGATGGTGATCGCCCGCACCCGCAAAATGTTGTGCACCGTCAGCCCGTACTTCAGGCAGTGCACGCCACCGGAATTCTCGGCGACATTGCCGCCGATCGAGCAGGCAATCTGCGACGATGGGTCGGGGGCGTAGTAGAGGCCATATGGCGCTGCCGCCTCGGAGATGGCGAGATTGCGAACACCGGGTTGAACGCGCGCTCGTCTGGCATGCGGCTCAAGCGCGAGAATCCGGTTGAAGCGCGCCAGCGACAGCACGATGCCGCCCCGGTGTGGCGTGGCACCGCCCGACAAGCCCGTGCCCGCTCCGCGAGCCACCACCGGCACATCCAGACGATGGGCAATGCGAAGAATCTCGATGATCTGCTGCTCTTCGGTGGGAAGCACCACTGCCGCAGGCATCTGCTGATAGCCGGCAAGGCCGTCGCATTCGTAGGGTTTCAACGCCTCGGTGCTCGAGAGCAGGTCGGCTGCCGGCACGACGCGCGCGAGGGCGTCGAGGAGCTCCTGTCGGCGGGCGTCGTCGATTGGTCGGGTGAAGTCCGCAAACCGGAGTTCACCGAGTTGAAGTTCTCTCGGGGCATTCATGGCGCCGTCCTTGGAAAGGAGCAGAGGGGCATTGGTTACAATGATTTTAAAGTAAACCCCTTGCCGGAAAGCCCAAGGCCCCAATGGCCAATCGACTCTCGACCATCACCACGCGTACCGGCGACGACGGAACCACCGGACTTGGTGACGGTACACGCGTTGCCAAGAGTCATGCCCGCATTGCGGCCATGGGTGATGTCGATGAACTGAACAGCACACTGGGTCTGCTG
The DNA here is from genome assembly GCA_964470595.1 of uncultured Burkholderiaceae bacterium. Lineage (GTDB taxonomy): Bacteria > Pseudomonadota > Gammaproteobacteria > Burkholderiales > Burkholderiaceae_A > Lacustribacter. The sequence goes on from CAYYDO010000025.1 coordinate 16,021, forward strand.
TTGACCGAGACGCTCCCGCCGGAGCTGCGCGATTTGCTCGTGGACATCCAGCATGATCTGTTCGATCTCGGCGGGGAGATGTCGATACCAGGGTTCGAGTTGCTGTCCGCAGAGCGCATTGCCCGACTCGACTCGTCCATCGAACACTGGAATGCGACCTTGCCGCGACTCGCGGAGTTCATTCTGCCGGGCGGCTGTCGGGCGGCAGCGATCGCTCATGTGGCGCGAACCATCGCGCGAAGGGCCGAACGCAGCGTGGTCACCCTGGGTGAACAGTCACCCGTGCGGCCGGAGCTGTCCCAGTATCTGAACCGGCTCTCTGATCTGCTGTTTGTGCTGGCGAGGGTGATCAACCGCCTGCCAGAGTGCGGGGGCAGCGGCGGGGACGTGCTCTGGAAACGGGATCGCTGAGCGTCGGTAAGGGTGCGCGCGGACAGGCAACGCCCACGACCGCACTTCCGCATCAGCCCGAACTGGCATCCTCGGTCTTGAGTCGCCTCTCCCGAACAGCTGCTGCCAGATTGTCGAGAATCTTCAGGCTGCCCTCCCAATCGATGCAGCCGTCGGTAATGCTCTGCCCGTAAGTCAGGGGCTTTCCGGCAACCAGGTCCTGCCGTCCGCCCACAAGGTGGCTTTCGACCATCACACCGAAGATCCGCTGATCCCCGGACGCAATCTGACCGGCGATGTCTTCCGACACCGGCAACTGGTTTTCCGGCTTCTTGCTGCTGTTGGCATGGCTCATGTCGATCATGAGACGACAGGACATGTTCGCTGCCGCAGCCTCACGACAGGCTTGTTCCACACTGGCTGAATCGTAATTGGGTGTCTTGCCGCCCCGCAGGATGACGTGGCAGTCCTCATTGCCGCCGGTGGACACGATCGCCGACACACCGCCCTTGGTCACCGAGAGAAAATGATGCGGGTGGGCAGCAGCCTAGATCGCATCCAGGGCGACACGGATGCTGCCGCCCGGGCCATTCTTGAAACCGACGGGCCATCACCACCCCGCGGCCAGCTCG
>CAYYDO010000026.1:0-16587 GCA_964470595.1 uncultured Burkholderiaceae bacterium
CGCGGATACACCAGGTTGCCGTTCTTGAAGCGCAGGCCGTTGATATGGTCGCCGTGGTAGTGGCTGATCACGACATGTGTGATGTCGTCGGGCTTGAAGCCTGCCGCTGCCATGTTCTCGAGCAGCCTGCCCGTGGTGGGCGGTCCGTTATCGGCAAACCCGGTATCGATCAGCACGCGATTGCTGCCATGTACGATCAGAAAGGGTGTGAAGGGGATATCGACATGTGCGGTGGAGAGTCCCTGTGAGGCGAGCAGTTCCCTCACCTGATCCAGTGGGGCATTGCGCACGAACTCATCGCCCAGCGGTCGGCGCAGGACGCCATCATTGATGGCGAAGACATCCATGGCTCCGATGCGGGCGCGTCGGAACCCTGGCGAAGGCAAGATGGGACCGGCAGCGCTCTGCTGTGCGCCAGCCATTGGGAGCAGGCCCGCGGTGCTTGCGGCAAGGGCCGCTCCAAGAAAACAACGTCGATTGATCATGGTGTGATGGCGAAAAGTGGGTGGGGTAACATGCCCGCTTATGGTCAGCCAGAACGACATGAAATCCGTTCAGGGTATTCCCGGTGGATCCCGTTTCGGGCTGCTCTTTGATCAGGACTACGATGCCATCGCCCATGCCCGTCTCGAGGCATCCGGTCTGTCGATGGATCGCGCGGGTTTCGACATTTTCCGTTACCCCGACAAGCTTCGTCTTCTCGGATTCGACTTCAATCGTTTCGCGCAGCATCAGGCGCGAAAGGCGGCGGATCGGGGCTGGCAGGGGGTTGTTTCTCATAACGAACTTCACGGCGCGCTCGCTGCTGCCCTCGTGGCCGAACGGGCGGGCCTGCCGGGCACGTCACCTGAATCGGTGCTGGCCTGTCAGCACAAGCTTCATGCGCGCAGGGTGCTCGATCGCGTGTGTCCCGAGGCCAATATTCCCTACCGGGCAGTCGAGGTGTGGGGCGATCGTGTCATGCTGGAAGACATCGATTTCCCCTGTCATCTGAAACCGGTTCGAGCCGCATTTTCTGTCATGGCGCGACGACTTGGGTCATTGCAGGAGTGTCATCAAAGCCTGCAGTTGAGCCCGGCCGAGCGCTGGATCATCGGCCAGATCCTGACACCCTTCGACCGTATCGTGTCCGAGCGACTTTCCCAGGCCGAGGGCTCGCTTCTGATGATCGCGGAACCAATCATCCATTGCGCTCAGCACAATCTCGACGGTTGGGTCGACAGCAAGGGTGTGCACCTGCTCGGGGTGGTCGATGCGGTCATGGTTCCCGGAACACAGGCCTTTGCACGCTGGGAGTTTCCTGGCCGTCTTCCTGCGCATGTCGTGTCCAGGGCAGGGGATATCGCGCGGGCGTTTTTGCACGAGATCGGTTTTTCCCGTGGCTTCTTCGATATGGAGTTCTTCTACGATCCCCTGAGCGATCGCATTTCCGTTATCGAATTCAATCCGCGTCTGTCGTCGCAGTTCAGCGATCTCTATCGGCGCGTTTTGGGGGTTGATCCCCACGCGATGGCACTGTCTCTGGCAGCGGGGTTCGATGTGTCCTGCGAAGCCCGTCAGGCGCCGACGGCCCGCGTGGCGGCGAGTCTGGTCTGGCGGGCTTTCTCACCAGCCGAGGTGCCCGCAACCCCCTCGCCGCAGCGGCAGGAGCAGTTTTTTCAGACCTTCCCCGATGCCCTGCTGATTGCCTTTCACAGACGTGGTCCAGCGCTGGCGAGGGATTTCAGATGGATGGGAAGCCACCGTTATGGCGTGGTCAACCTTGGTGCCGAGGATGCCGAGACCCTGCGGCAGAAGAGTGCAACTGCGTCGGCTCTGCTGGGCTGGCCAGATGCCCCGTATGCGCTGCGCCCTGAAGCGGCGTTTCCTGAGTCGTCTGTCTGGGTTGCGCCGTGAGCGATGCGCCGGCGAGAATCAGCGAGGCCAGGTAGGGCAGTGCCTGCATGATCAGAATGATGGTCCACACGATGATGGCATGCGCCTCATCGCGTCGGTTATCCAGCACGATCATGAATCCCGTGGCACAAAGTGCAAGACCCATCAGAAGTGCAAGTTCCTCGCGCACCGATACCAGATGTGCGAGCAGGCCCCGATGATCCGATTCTCTCGCCTTTTTTCCGCCGTCTGACATGCTGTCGGGCGTGCTGGTGGCAGACGGCATGCGGCGGGTGATCTCGAATGTGGCATGCCGGGTGAACAGACCCGACAGCACGCCCTTGGCGATGGTGTGGGAGAGACCCATACCGGCAATTGCGGAAGCCGCGACATCTGCTGGTCCGCAGCCGACCCGTCGCAGGTAGAGCAGCGGGCCGAGCACCAGTCGCGTGATCAGAAAGATGCCAAGGGGATAGACGAACTGGCTCAGGGGAAGCGAGGTGGCTCCGGGTGCCAGCAGCACCAGCAGGCTCCAGACAATCGCGGCGAGGCTGAAGCACAGATGCAGCGCATCGCCCCACCATGGGCACCAGCCGGCGAGGAAGTGGTAGCGCTGCCATCGGTTCAAGCCTCCGCGCCCGAGAAGCAGCTTGCCGGCGTGGCCACGAAAGATCTGCATGCCGCCGCGGACCCATCGGTGGCGTTGTCGGGCATAGGCGATGCTGTCGGCGGGCAGCAGTCCCGTACCGGATACGTGATCCACATAGATCGCTGTTCCGCCCGCAGCCAGCAGCCGCAGTCCGAGCTCGGTATCTTCGCAGATGCACGAGGTATTCCAGCCCCCGGCCTCACGCAGGGCACTCTGGCGGATCAGGGTCATCGTGCCGTGCTGAACGATTGCATTGCGTTCATGGCGATGATGCATTCCGATCCGAAAGAACCCCTCGTATTCCCAGTGCGCCATTCTCCCGAACAGACTGGCGCGGTTGAGTCGATGTGCCTGTGGGGATTGCACGATCACGGTACCCGCATCGTTCAGCAGAGGTGCGACCGTGCGCAGCCAGTCACGATGTACACGGTAGTCGGCGTCGATCACGGCAAGCCAGCACACATCGGGATCGGTGCGCTCGAGCGCAAGGTTCAGGGCTCCCGCCTTGAACCCCTGCAGATGCTCGACATGCACGAAGAGCAGGCGTCGGCCTGGCCCGCGAAACTCGACCTCCGTATCCCCTCTGCGCAAGTGCGCCTGCGGGATCGTCTGCGAGAGTGCTGCAATATGTTCGAACACCGGCCGCCACAGCGCCGGATCACCGGTGTTGTTGTCGATGATGCAGATATCGAGTTCGGGCCAGTCGAGCGCCAGCAGGCTGTCGATGGTCTCGATCAGCATATCGGGAGGTTCATTGCGACATGCCAGATGGATGCCAACCCGGGGGGTTGGCGCCACACGCGATAGCGCCTGCGGCGAAATCCGGTGACGCAGACCTGCGGGCCAGAATACCTCGGCGAATTCCAGAGTCTGGCTCATGACCGTGAACCCCATGATGAGAAATGCAGGGGTCAGCAGGACCCAGACGAGGATATCGGTGCCATCGAGATAGCGCTCCATCGCGAGCGTGAGCAGCAGCACCGCAGCGGCTCCGACCGCATTGGCTGCGATTGCCAGAGCAGCCATGGGGCCCGCGGTGAAGTGTCGGAAAGCGATGAGAATCGGCAGCAGCATGATGAGGCTCAATGTCACGGCAACCATCGCCTTGCCCATCCAGTCGGCATCCCTTGCAATTGGCCCATGCAGATCGAACTTTGCATGGCGGTAGGCATCGAACCATCCCCAGTAGGCACCCACCGGTCCTTCCTGAGCCTGTTTCCAGGGTTGATCAATGGCTTCCATCAGGAAGTAGTCCAGTTGCATCCGGGATGCCCGTGAAACAAACGAGCGCACGAAGAAGGCCTGTGCCTGCGGCGAGGCGCTGGCGGCGCCGCGACTGGCACCCTGGCTGGGCCAGCCGATCTCTCCGATCATGACCGGCTTGCCGGGAAATCGGGATTGCACTTGGGCGAGCCGCTCCATGGCGACATCCAGCGCAATGTCCAGAGGAATGTTTTCCCAATAGGGAAGCAGGTGCACCGTGATCACATCGACATGACGGGCAAGATCGGGCTGACTCAGCCAGATATGCCATGGCTCGGCAGTCGATACCGGCACTTTCACGCTCCTGCGTGCCTGATCGAGCATGGCCTTGAGCCGGGCAGGGCTCAGGTTGCCGTGCAGTTGGGTTTCGTTGCCGATGATGAGCCGCTCGATGCTGCCGTACTGGTTCGCTGCCTGAATGGCAGCCTGCAGTTCGCGTCTGTCCCGATCCGCCTGACCGTCGATCCAGGCACCCAGAGTGATGCGAAGCCCAGCCTGTTCGGCCAGGGCGGGCAGCTGTGGCAATTCGAGTGCACTGTAGGTGCGCAGCCGTGTGGTCACACTGGACAGCAGCGCAAGATCTCCCTGTAACTCCTCCCGTGAAGGCGGTGTGTTCTGCATCGGACTCTGCCAGCGCTGGTAGGCATTGAATGCCAGACCACTGACCGGCAGGGTGATATCGGGCGCCTCGATCGATGGGCTGGCGAGACGCCACAGACCGGTATGAACGAGCGCCGATATCGCGATGACCAAGATGATGCGCATCATCGGAGAGTCTTCCTGCCCGCGATGGCGGCCTTGTGGGAAGATTCCCTCTGACGATGTGATGGATGGCGAGTCGACCGCAGATGGATCATCGAAGTACCAGGGAGAGCATGCGCTGGCGTGCAGTGTTGGCGGGCGCACTTCTGGTGCTGTTGCTGAGTCAGATCACCGCATGGCATCTGCGTGTCCTGCCGCATCCTGCCGGTGATGCCGCTGCGATACCGCTGCACTGCCTGTCGTATGGGCCCTTCCGCACGCCCGGCACATCGCCTTTTGATCCGCAGTTGCGGGTTCCGGTCGAGCAGATCGAGGCCGATTTGCGGCGTATTCGTGAACTCACGACGTGTGTGCGCACCTACGGGGTGGACCACGGACTCGATCGTGTTCCCGAAATCGCGGCGCGACTCGGCATGCGCGTGATGCTGGGGGCATGGATCGATGCCGATGAGCGCGCCAATCGACGGCAGATTGCCGCAGCCGTGGATCTTGCCAGGCGATACCCCGGTGCGGTGGACATGCTGATTGTGGGCAACGAGGTGCTGCTCCGTGGCGAGTTGTCGCCGCAGGCACTGGCCGGGCTGCTGAGCGATGCCCGGGAGGCGTCGCCCGTGCCTGTGGCTTATGCCGATGTATGGGAGTTCTGGCGGCGGCATGCGCGCATTCTTGCGTCGGCGGTTGATGTCGCGTCGATCCATGTTCTGCCCTATTGGGAGGATCATCCCATAGCTCTGGGGGCGGCGGTGCCGCATGTTCTGCAGATCCATGACGAGATGCGCACGGCGCTGGCGCCCCTGCCGGTCTTCATCGGCGAGACCGGATGGCCTGCCGCTGGCAGGATGCGGGGGGCGGCGCGTCCCGGGCTTGCCGAACAGACGCTGTTCATCCGCGAAATCGTGGCCAGAGCCCATGAGCAGGCGATTTCCATGAATCTGATCGAAGCGTTTGATCAGCCCTGGAAGCAGCGCCTCGAGGGGCGGGCGGGCGGCGCATGGGGCATTTTCAACTGGCAGGGCGAGCAGCGTGTTCACCTGGCCGGAGAGGTGTCATCACTCCCTTCGGTTCGGCAATGGCTCCACGCGGCATGGATGGCTGCGATTGCCGCCCTGATCACGTGGGTGTTGATCCGGGTGAGCGCATCATCGCGGCCGGATACCCGATCGGCTGGCACGATGACGCACCGTGGCACGAACTTCGCTCTGACGGCCATGGTCACGCGGATGGGCATCCCGTTGATCATCCTGGTATCGCTGGTCGCGATTCATCTTCAGCAGGTGCAGACCGTGGCAGCATGGACTCTGCCATGGTTTTCCAGCATGTCGATGCTGATTGGCACATCGATCTGGTTCTGGCTCGAGGTGTGGACGCTGATGCGCCTCGTGCCACAGGGGGCCATCCTGCGGCTTGCCCGAATGGCGGGATTTGCGCTGTTGGCCTGGTGGGCTGTGCTCCTGCTTGTCGACAACCGCTATCGCGATCTCGACTGGGCGCTGGTGGCGGGCCCCATGTGGGCCTATGCGCTGAATCGACTGCTGCTTCCGGATCCGTTGCCGCACCGCATTCTGCGTCTGCTGGCGTTGTTTCCGGGTCTGTGTGCCGGACCGATCGTGATGATCGAGGGTCTGGCGAATCGGGATGCGCTCATATTGTGCGTCTGCTTTGCGCTCGCCCTGATGGCGTGGCTGAATCCCCCTCGCCTGCGTCCTTTATCGGCGCAGACTCTCCAGCAATAAGGTGGTCAGATCGTGAAGGCCGCCGAGTGCTGTCCGGTCGGGTGAGAGACCTGGCGAAAATCCCTGCTTGCGCAGTCGTGCGATCAGATCGGGATCCGAGGAGACCACATGCACCGGCACATCCCATGTGGCGTTCTCACCAGCGATGTTCCCGGTAGGTTGATGATCGCCAATCAGAAGGAACACCATCGGTCTGGGCTGCGGACGTCGCAGATAGTCCGACAGCCAGCGCAGGGTGTAGTCGATCGATCGAAGATACTGCGGCGTCATGTTCAGCCAGTTGGTCTTTTCAGTGAGAGCTCTCTGCACATCGCTCTCGTCGAATGGCTGGGCCGACAGAACCCGCTGCCAGTCTGGTTGATAGGGCGGTACCGGATTGAAGGGAAAGTGCGACGATATGGTGGGCATCAGCACGAAACGTGGTGGGGTATCGCGCGATCGCGGATGCATCTCGTCGAAGCGTGCCACGGCGAACTGGTCTGGAATACGCCAGAAACCGAAAGCCGGTCCGGAGTAGGCCAGGGCGGGACCATCGACATAGACATCGAAGCCATAGAATGATTTTTCCGGCCAGGCCCAGGACACTGCGTGGTAGAGCCCGAAGGTCTGATACCCCGCCTTGCGGAAGACGCTGAGCAGGGTCGGGCGCTGTGTGGTCAGAAGCAGGTCATGCCGTCTCGGATCGGAGAGATCGATCCCCGAGAGCACGGACATGTGGGCCAGATCAGAGGCACCACCAATCGTCGGCGAGCGGAAGAAGGCGGATGCGCCCAATCGGCCGCTGGCATCGATCCCCGCCTGCCGGCGACGGCGACCCTCTTCGCTGCGCTGTCGTGCGACGGGTCTGTCGTAGAGGACCGCACCAAAGGACTCGAGAAAGATCAGCATCACATCCTGACCACGCAGCCCGGCGAGTGCCTCCTCGGGTCTGGCGATGGCTCGTGTGATGGCCTCCGACACAGGAAGGGTTGCGGCAAGACGGTCTGCAGACAGTGCGTCATGGATCAGTGTGGCCTGATGCCAGTAGGTTGGAATGACCGGCTTGGACACATAGGGCCAGGTGGCCCGCACCCCCGCATAGTTGGCTGCCGCCAGTGCGAGCAGCATCAGGCTGATGCACCAGATCCAGGGCGCGCGTGCGCGTGGCTGCGTCCACTGCGCCACGCAGGTCATGGACCATTGAATCAGCCGCAGCAATCCCCAGATGAACAGTGCGGCAGCGGCAAGGGCTGTCGCGGTCAACCACAGGGGCAGTTTGGTTACGGTCACGAGCAGGAAGCGGGGCAGTTGTGGAACATCCCAGTAGAGGTTGATGGCCCTGCCAAACAGACTGGGAGCCGTGACATCGAGATAGCGCCCCAGAACCAGCAGCAGATAGACCGCAGCCATGGTGACAAGGGTCTTGCGGCCTGGCAGACCGCGTATCGCGATCCAGACCAGCAGCAGGCACCACCACAGAATGAACTCCGGCGCGATGCGTCGATCCGGCATGACCGCTGGCGTTGGCCACCAGTCCGTGAAACTCAGCAGACCATTGAGAATCAGCAGTGCGAGTATCAGACGAAGCCCGTGGACTGCGCTTGGCCTGATCGCAATCGTCATGGTGTCAGCGCAACCGGCCCGAGGCGATATAGCCCATACCGAACTGGGTGGTTTGAAAACGCCATTCGGTGAGGAAGGGCTGGATGCGATCCCATGGTGTGCTCAGTTCCCCCGGTGCTCCGTTGAATCCGACATTCTTCGCGTAGACCCACAGATTCAGCGGCGCGAGCCACCAGGGAAAGAACTTGATGCCCGCGATCGCGACGCGGGCTCCGGGGCGCGCCTGCCGCAGCAGGTTGGCGAGCGCACTGTGAGATCGCAGGATGTCGTGGGTGTAATGAAAGAACAGGGCATCCACTTTCTCGGGCAGCGCGAGGGCTTGCGCGCAGGACTCATAGAGGGTCACATTGGACCAGCCTGCCGCATCGACCCGCCTGCGCGCCTGAATCAGCATCTCGGGGCTTTGGTCAAACCCGTAGACCATCGAATCCGGTCCTGTGGCATTGCGCAGAAGTTCGAGACTCAGTCCGGTACCGCAGCCGACATCCAGCACGCGGTCACCCGCCTGAAGTTGCAATGCCTCGATGGTGCGCAGTCGTATCGGCCAGGTGGGGCCGCAACTGGCGTCATAGCTGTCGGCCTGACGCCGGTACTTGGCGATCGAGGCCTGCCGTATGTCCTGATCCGGAATTGGTGCGTTCATGGTGTTGCGTCCATTCGGCATGCGCTCATGCAGATACCCTGCCGCGTGGTGCCACGGTGCGAAAACCGACGGCCGCGTCTGCCCGCTGCGCCTGAAAGAAATTGCGGTAGCGCTCCGATTTCAGCGCCGGGTGGGTGTAGATGCTGCATCCTTTGACGAGTTGATGGGATCCGAACCACGGAGCGGAGTAATCCCGATAGGGGTGGGATGCGAAACCATCATGTGGCTGAAAGCTGTCGGCTGTCCACTCCCAGATACGACCCCACTCCATGCCGGCCTGACAGCCGGCGAGCCATTCACTCTCGGTGGGCAGGCAGCGCCCGGCCCAACGGCACCACGCCTGCGCCTCGTGAAGGCTGACATGAATCATCGGGCTATCGGGGTGTATTGCGCGCCATTCGCCAAACCACTGACGTTCAAGCCCATGTTCGCCGCTTCTGAGCATCTGCGGCCCGCCGCCCTGGTGAGCGGTTCGCCATGCCCAGCCCTGTGGTGTCCAGAGATCCTGACGCGCATAGCCCCCGGCCCGCATGAACTCGAAAAACGCGCCATGTGTGACCGGCGAGTGATCGATCTCGAGATCGCTGACCTGATGGGACACGATCGGCAGCTCGTTATCGAAGAAGAACTCCTCGTCCACGTCAGCGACCCGTATGGGCACGGTGAATGCCAGGCGATCAATGCGGATGCGCTGCTGCGTGACGGCTACAGGCTGGGCAATCGCCTCGAAACTGTCCAGTGTCTGGCGATCTGACAGATTCAGGCCGAGCATCTGCGCATTCATGCGCAGCGATTCCTGGTGCATCCATTCATGGGCCAGCGCCAGCTGAAAAAAATAGCATTCGCTGGCCCTCAGCGGTGCGTCATCGCGCAGGCAGCGTCGCGCACGTTCATGAGACTGCATGAGGTAGTCGCGAATGGTGTCGAGGTCGTCGAATACCAGGCAGCCTCGTGCCGACTGCGCAATGCGGGACGAGTCGAAGAGCGGGTCGGCGTCGGGCCAGATCGATGCAGGGCGGTCAAGTTCCGTCGGAATCCGCACGCCCATATGCCGGGCGGTATTGCGCGTGATCCAGTATTCCTCGAACCACGCGACATGCCCCAACTCCCATATCGGCGGATTGATCTGGGGGTGCATTTCTGGAGCCGTGCTCCAGACTGAGCGACAATCTCTCACCGTATCGAGAAATCCGAGAGTGATCTGACGTGACTCCAGCATCCATTGTTCCAGCAGGGCCGCATTGGGCCGACGAAACCCCGGGACGGGATCCGTCGGATCCGGTAACGGCGAGTGGACGCTGGTCATCATGAGCGGAATCTTAATGCCACAGGTGCACGAATCCGGATTACCCGATCAGGGCATCCTGGCCGGGCAACTCGCGAACCTTCTGTCAGCGCCTCGGGCCATCTTGCCCTCCAAGCTCTTTTACGACCAGTTGGGGTCGAGTCTCTTCACGGCCATTACGCATCTCGATGAGTACTACCTCTCGCGTGCCGAGGCCGAGATTGTGGCCTTGCATGGCACAGAGATCGCGCGGCATGCGGGCCACGGCCACACCCTGATGGATCTCGGCGCAGGCGATTGCATGAAGGCGTCGCGGCTTTTTGATCTTTTCCGCCCTGTGGCCTATGTGGCAGTCGATATCTCGGCCGAGCATCTGCGATCCAGTCTGGAGTGCTTGCAGCGCCAGTTTCCGGCACTGCCCATGACCGGTGTCTGCACCGATTTTGCAGAATCCTTCCGTCTTCCACCCGATGTGGTGCATGGACCCTGCACGGGGCTCTACCTCGGTTCCAGCATCGGCAATTTCCCTCCGGAACAGGCGGTGCGATTGCTTGGCGAGATGCGGCAGGCCATGGCGAACGGCTGCCTGCTCCTCGGGGCGGACCTGGTCAAGGATGTCTCGGTTCTCGAGCGTGCCTACGACGATGCGCTCGGAGTGACCGCTGCATTCAACCTGAATATCCTGCGACATGTGAACCGCATTCTTGGCGCCGATTTCGACACAGCCGATTTCTCTCACCGCGCGATATTCAACGCCGCCGAGAGCCGCATCGAGATGCATCTCTGCGCACGCCGGACGATCGATGTTTCATGGACGGGCGCAGGCGGCGGACATCGACGTTTCACACAGGATGAAACGATTCATACCGAGAATTCCTGCAAGTACACCCGCGAGTCTCTCCGCGAACTGCTGCAGCGCGCGGGCTTCACATCGGTCCGTTTCTGGACTGACAGTGCCGACCGTTTTGCCCTCGCGCTCGCGTCGGTGTGATCGCGCACCGGATCGCCGCTCCTCGGACGATCCGGGAACCGGCTGAGAGCGTGGCAGGGCTCAGATCTTCCCGAGCGCTCTCAGGATCTTTTCCGGGGTGATCGGCTGCGAGAAAGCCGTGGCCCCAAACGGGCTGATGGCGTCGTTGATCGCATTCATCACGGCGGCCGGTGCACCAGCAGTTCCCGCCTCGCCGGCTCCCTTGGCCCCGAGTTTGGAGCTTGCAGTGGGTGTCTGCACATGTGCCACCTCGATATCGGGCATCTCGGCAGCCATCGGAACGAGGTAGTCGGCCATGTTGGCATTGAGCATCAATCCCCGGTCGTCGTACAGGCACTCCTCGTAGAGGGCGCCGCCAATGCCCTGGACGATCGAGCCACGCATCTGCTCGTCTACCAGGAGGGGGTTGAGTACCCGGCCACAGTCTTCGACGACCCAGTGCTTGAGGAGCGTGACGAAACCAGTGTCGACATCCACCTCGACATAGGATGCCTGGACGCCGTTGGTAAAGATGAACGGGAAGTCACGTTGCGCGTAGTGGCGCGTCACCATCAGTTCCGGCGTGAAGTCGGCTGGAAGCGTATCGGAGCGGAAGTAGGCGATGCGGCCCAACTCGGCAAACGAGAGCAACTCATTCGTACTGCCCGCTTCGATGATCTTGCCCCGACGCACGGCAAGTTCGGTGATGTCACGCTTCAGGATCACGGATGCGACGCGCAGGATGTTCTGCCGCAGGGTTTCTCCCGCGAGCAGCACTGCTTCGCCACCGACACCTGCACCGCGCGAGGCCCATGTACCGCCGCCATACGGCGTGATCTCGGTGTCGCCGGTGACGACCCGCACATCGCCAATCTCCACGCCGACGGCATCGGCCGCAATCTGCGCGTAGATGGCCTCGGTTCCCTGGCCCTGTTCGCCCACTCCGACCATGACCGTGATCGCCCCTTCGGGATCAATGCGGATGGTGGCGCCATCCTGTGAGGCGATGCGCGCACCGCCGACGCCGTAGAAGGCAGCGCTCGGGTTGGTGAGTTCGATCACCGCTGCGAACCCGATGCCGCGGAAGACTCCCTGCTTGCGCAGCAGCGACTGTTCGGTGCGCAAGGCTTCGTAGTTCATCATCTGCTGAATCTTCTGCAGACAGGCCTCGTGCGAGAGGACTTCGAGCTTGATGCCCGACGCCCCCGTTGCGGGATAGGCATCGTCCGGGATGACGTTGCGCTTGCGGATCTCCAGGGGATCGATTCCCAGTTTCTGCGCAGCGAGATCCACCAGTCCCTCGGTCACCGCGCAGGCGATGGGGTGACCGACCCCGCGGTATTGACAGGTGGGCGTCTTGTTTTGAAAGACCACATTGAGCTTGGCTCGGTACTGCTTGTGCCGGTAGGGACCTCCCACCAGATTGACCACCTGGTTTCCCTCGATCGCGCTGGTGCGCGGGAACATCGAATAGGGGCCGATCCCGGTCAGATCGTCGATCTCGAAAGCGAGAATTTCTCCTGCCGCCGATGCTGCGATGCGGCCGCGCACCCGATGGTGTCGTGCATGAATATCGCTGGTAAATGATTCGATGCGATCGGCCACGAACTTGACGGGCCGACCGAGCATCATTGACAGCGCCACTGTCGCGAAATCGTCCGGGTAGGCATGTACCTTGATGCCGAAAGAGCCGCCGACATCCTTGCACACCACGCGTACGGCAGATGCGGGCAGACTGAATTGTCTTGCATACAGGTCCTGCATCATGTGCGGTGCCTGCTGGGAGTGATAAACCGTGAGTCGCTGTTCGGCGCGACTCCAGTCGGCAATCTGGCATCGCGGCTCGAGCGTGACACCGGTATGGCGCCCGAACTCGAAGGTGGCTTCGGCTGTTACGGCAGCAGCGGCAAATGCCTCATCGACTGCACCGGTATCGAGGCTGCGCGTGAAGCACAGATTGTCGCCGAGCTCCGGATGAATCAGTGGTGTTTCCGCGTTCAGGGCCGATTCGATCTCGGTGACGGCGGGCAGTTCCTCGAAATCGACCTGTACGAAGGCCAGGGCATCCTCGGCCTGCCGTCTGGTCTCGGCAACAACTGCGACTACCGGCTCGCCCTGCCAGCAGGCGCGCTCCAGTGCGAGAGGGTATTGCGGAGCCGATTTCATTCCCGCCAGGTGGCCCAGTGTGGCCACCCACGGTTTGCAGACTCTGGCAAGGTCCTTGCCGTCTGCCACGAGAAGCACACCGGGCATGCGTCGTGCTGTCTCGACATCGATGGCCACGATGCGTGCGTGGGCGACCGGGCTGCGCCAGAAGACCACATGACCCATGCGTGGCAGTTCGAGATCGTCGATGTATACGCCCTGACCCTGGGTCAGGCGCGTGGCGCGATGGCGGGGAACGCTTGCGCCGATGTAGCGCTGGTCTTCGGTGACCGGATTCAGTGAGGTGGGAATCCCCTTGCCCGGCTCCAGATTCACGATGTCGCGTTTCATGGTGATGTCTCCTCAGGCGGGGTTCGCGGTAGCGCGTTGTGCCAGCACATCGCAGATTGCATCCACGATGGCCTGATAACCGGTGCAGCGGCAGTAGTTTCCTGCGATCCATTCGCGCACCTCCTCGCGGCTCGCTCCCGGGCGCTGCTCGACGAGTTCCTTGGCCGCACACAGCATTCCCGATGTGCAGAATCCGCACTGAAGTGCGTTGCGCCTGATGAAGGCTTCCTGCAGATCGCGAATGGTTCCATCTGCGGTGAGCCCTTCGATGGTTCGCACGATACCGTTGTTGGCTTGTGCGGTCAGGGTAAGGCAGCTGCGCACGATTCTGCCGTTGAGTTCGACGGTGCATGCACCGCAGACGCCGTGTTCACATCCGAGGTGGGTTCCCTTGAGGGCGAGCGTCTCGCGGAGGAAGTCCGCAAGGTGCGTGCACGGAGCCACCATATGCTCTCCGGGAGTCCCGTTGACTGTGATGCGTACTGGAAGAAGATCGGCCATGGTCTGATTTCCTGACGTGATGAAGGTGGATCGGCGCAGTCCTGTCTCAGGCCTGCGCGGATTTCAGCAGACGCTCGAGCAGCGTTGCTGCCATCTGGCGCTTGGCCGCGGGTGAGTGGGTGAGGTCAGCGACAGGATCGAGTTCCTCTTTCAGCTTCAGTACGGCCTTTGTGATGGAGGCGTCATTGAGCGGCTCATCACGCAGAGCTGCCTCTGCCTGGCGCGCACGAAGGGGCGTAGCCGCCACCCCCATGAACACGAGGCGTATGTCCGAGAGTTTCCCCTGCGATCGGTGGGCACTGGCTGCCAGACCGACGACGGCATAGTCGCCATGGCGTCTGGCGAGTTCACTGAAGCCTGTCCACTGCGCGGGTGTGGTTGCGGGAATTTCGCACCTGACAAGAATCTCGTCAGGTGCAAGTGCTGTCGTGTACAGGTCAGTGAAGAAGTCGTCGGCATGAATGCGTCGCTCGCCTCCCGGGCCTTGTGCAACGACTGTACCCCCAAGCGCGAGAAGGCAGGCGGGCCATTCCGCAGCGGGGTCTGCATATGCGATGGATCCGCCCCAGGTTCCCGCGTTGCGTATTGCCCGGTGTGCGATATGTGGAGCGGCACGGGAAAGCATTGGCAGATGCTCGCGAATCAGCGGGGATTCCTCGATTTCAGTGTGCGTCGCAAGGGCGCCGATGTGCACCATGCGATCGACGAGCCGGATGCCTTGCAGGGATGCAATCCCCGTGATGTCGACAAGCAGCGCGGGTTCGGAGAGTCTCATGTTCAGTGTGGCCAGCAGAGTCTGCCCGCCTGCCATGATCCGTGCATCGTCGCCGTGCCTGACAAGCAATTCCAGGGCCTGATCGACCGATGACGG
Organism: uncultured Burkholderiaceae bacterium; assembly: GCA_964470595.1. Lineage (GTDB taxonomy): Bacteria > Pseudomonadota > Gammaproteobacteria > Burkholderiales > Burkholderiaceae_A > Lacustribacter. The sequence goes on from CAYYDO010000026.1 coordinate 14,651, forward strand.
TCTCACGTAATCGAAGTCGGGAGATTTCACATCCAGCTCCTATCGGTTCAAAATCGTCGCTATTCCAAAGCCAAAACCACTGGCCAGGGCTCCCAGCACAAACCAGAGCACCCGCTGCCGATCGGACAGATCGCTACGGGACTGTCCCATGCCGTGTGACGTGGGGGCATCGCTGACCGACGGAGTTGGCGTGGCGATTGCTTTCTCGGGTTGCCCGCTGTCGCTTGTCCCGGGGGTCGGCGCTGAAGGCGATATGGGCGGTGCGAGCCTCGCCTGCAGCGCGTTGAAGAACTGATCGGCCATCGATTTCGCTGCACCGTCGATCATCCGTCCGCCCACCTGACCCAGTTTCCCGCCCACAGACGCGTTGACGGTGTAGTGCAGGCGCGTACCGCCGGGCGCATCCGAGAGGGTTACGACCGACTGGCCGCTGGCGACACCTGCCGCGCCACCGTTGCCCTGGAACGACATGCGGCATCCCTGGTTCTCGCGGATGTCGTCCATGCGGATCGTTCCGCTGAACCGGGCTCTGACCGGCCCCACCTTGACGGCCATCAGTACCTTGCGCTCAGTGGGACTGACGCTCTCCATGGATTCGCAGCCGGGAATGCATGCGGTGAGAACGACAGCGTCGTTCAGCGCGGCCCAGACGGCGTGGCGCTCGGCCGCGATCAGTGTTTCACCTGACAGTTCCATGGTGCGTTTCCTCGGGTTTGTACGGGTGCTCTTATTTCTCCCGTGCGTGAAAAATCCTACAAATGATTGACCAATCGGTAAATAACGCAGGCATGCAGACAAACCCTGATCTGCACGCCACGACGACGGCCTCGCCGCGACGTCGACTCGACAATGCCGTGCGCGAACGGCAGATTCTGGATCAGGCAGTCCAGTTCTTTGCCGAGAACGGATTCAATGCCCAGATGCGTGACCTCGCGCGCAGCATCGGCGTGACACATGCACTGCTCTATCACTACTTTCCCACCAAGCAGGCACTGATCGATCGTGTCTACCGCGAGGTTTTCGAGGGCCGTTGGAAAGCCGACTGGGAGCGTCTTCTCGATGACCCCGGTCAGTCGGTCGAGGAAAAGTTTGTTCTCTTCTACAGTGATTACATCCGTACTGTGCTGACGCACGACTTTGTGCGCATTCTCGTGTTTTCCGGTCTTTCCGACAGGACCATCACCGATCGGTTCTTTGACCTGCTGCAAAAGCGGCTTTTCCCGCGCCTGATTCGCGAGACGCGGCGCAACCGAGGTGTGATCAGTCGTGCGCGCCCTACCACCCGTGAGGTCGAGATGCTGATGGGCCTTCACGGCGGGTTCTTCTACATCGGCATGCGTCAGTGGGTGTACCAGCACGGTGTGCAGTTGCAGCAACCACCGGGAGAGGTCGATACCGGTCTGGTGAGGGATCGCGTGCGGGGATACCTGCTCGCAACATCGTCCCTGTTTACGAAAGCGGATTCAAAAAAAGCAGTTGGACCGGCGCGAAAGCGTCACTAGAAATCGGCGAACCACTCAGCGGTTTTCCGTATCACATGAGGAGACAGGCGATGAAGTTCATGAAACTTGCAGCAGTCGGGGCTTTTGCGCTGACCGCGTCATTCACCAGCACGGCCGTGCTGGCGCAACAGAAGATCACCATCAATATCGGATCAAGCCACCCCACGACCAATATCTGGGCCTGGGCCATGAAGGAGGTGTTTCAGCCGGAGGTGAGCCGTATTCTCAAGCAGGGTGGTGGCAAGTACGAGATCCAGTGGCGCGAGAATTACGGCGGCACGCTCTATAAATTCACCGATACGCGTGTGGCAGTGCGCGATGGCATTGTCGACGTCGGCATGGTGGGCACGGTATGGGAGAGTTCCGCGATGCCGCTGCAGAACGTGACCTACTTCACGCCGTTTGCCACCACCAACCACGAGATGCTGATCGAGA
>CAYYDO010000027.1:0-16472 GCA_964470595.1 uncultured Burkholderiaceae bacterium
CGTTCGCCCAGAGCGGGACACAGCCGCCGCCTCCCCCGCCCCACCCGCAGGGCACCACCCGTCTCAGGCGGCAGCCACCATCGTGGCGCGACGACGTACCACTTCCATCAGGCCGTTGCAGGCATCCTCGATATAGTCGAGCGCCTGCTCGAACCCCTGTGAACTCCCGTGATAAGGGTCGTTGATCGTGGCCGCCTCGAACTCGGTGGCAAAGCGCATCAGCAACTGAAGCTTGTGCTGTTGCCCCCTGGGACACATCCGCTGAAGCAGCGCAAGGTTTTCCCAATCCATCGCCAGGATGTAGTCGTAATCCGAGAAATCGGACATGGCGATCTTTCGAGCGCGGGTGGGCGTGATGTCGTAACCACGCTTTGCCGCGGAATTGACTGCACGCTGGTCTGGCGACTCACCCACGTGAAAATCATGCGTTCCGGCTGAGTCGGAAACCACGAAATCCTGGAGATTGCCCGCCTTCACCAGCGACTGGAACACACCCTGGGCCATCGGCGAACGACAGATGTTGCCCATGCATACAAACAACACCTTGGTCTTCATGCCGATGGGTGCGTCGCTGCGGCGCGCAGGTCGTGCCACCTTGGGCCGGTTGCTGGAAAGGGCGGAATCAAACGGGGTCGTTTCGAACATTTCCTTATCGCCTGTTGTGTCAAATGTGGTCATACCGTTACCTTTTCGATGATGTCCTTCTGCTTGTCTACCCCAAACACTTCCTCTTTCAGACGGCTCAACTGATCGCGACACTGCGCCGCCTTTTCGAATTCAAGATTGCGTGCATGCTCGAGCATGACCTTCTCCAACCTCGCCAACTCGCGCGCCGTATCCTTCGGCGAACGCTCTGCCGGGGCCATTGCCGCCGGCTCCTGCGTCGGCGTTGCCCTCGGATCGATCACGCCGTCGATGAGATCGCGAATCTGTTTCATCACGCTTCGTGGCGTGATTCCATGTTCGACATTGAATGCGACCTGCCGGCCACGGCGCCGCTCGGTCTCGTCGATGGCCCTTCGCATCGAGTCGGTCATGCGGTCGGCGTACAGAATCGCTCTGCCGTTCAGGTGACGCGCAGCGCGACCGATGGTCTGTATCAGACTGCGCTCGGAACGCAGAAACCCTTCCTTGTCAGCATCCAGAATGGCCACCAGGGATACTTCCGGAATATCCAGCCCCTCGCGCAGCAAATTGATGCCCACCAGAACATCAAACGCACCGAGCCTCAAATCACGGAGAATTTCGACCCGCTCGACGGTATCAATATCCGAATGCAGGTACCGCACACGCACTGAGTTGTCCGCAAGGTAGTCGGTAAGGTCTTCTGCCATGCGCTTGGTCAGGGTGGTGACCAGAACGCGCTCGCCCTGGGCCACGCGCAGGCGAATCTCGCCGAGAAGGTCATCAACCTGAGAGGACGCCGGACGCACCTCAACGGCCGGATCAACCAGACCGGTCGGCCTGACGAGTTGTTCGACCACGGCAGCGCCGCTTCGTTCGAGCTCGTAAGCGGAAGGCGTGGCCGAGACGAAAACGGCCTGACGCATCTTCGGCTCGAACTCCTCGAACTTGAGCGGACGGTTATCGAGCGCCGAGGGCAGCCTGAAGCCATAGGTGACGAGGGTCTCCTTGCGGGAGCGGTCGCCACGGTACATCCCGCCGAGCTGGCCCATGGTGACATGGCTCTCGTCGATGAAGATCAGCGCATCGGCGGGCAGATAATCGACCAGGGTCGGCGGCGGCTCCCCGGGGCTGGCCCCGGAGAGGTGCCGGGTGTAATTCTCGATCCCCTTGCAAAACCCCAGTTCGGCGAGCATTTCAAGATCGAAACGGGTTCGCTGCTCGATCCGCTGCGCCTCGACCAGCTTGTTGTTGTCGACAAAAAAGCGAATGCGCTCGGCGAGCTCGGCCTTGATCGTCTCGACGGCACGCAGCACGACCTCCCGGGGGGTCACGTAATGCGAGGAGGGATACACCGCAAACCGGGGGATACGCTGGCGAATCCGCCCTGTGAGCGGGTCGAACAACTGCAGTGACTCGATCTGGTCGTCGAAGAGCTCGACGCGCAACCCCAGCTCGGCGTGCTCAGCCGGGAAGATATCGATGGTGTCGCCGCGAACCCGGAAGTGGCCCCGCGAAAACTCGATGTCGTTGCGCTGGTACTGCATGCGCACCAGCTGGGAGATCAGATCACGCTGGCTGATGCGGTCTGCCTGGCGCACCACCATGACCATCTGGTGATAATCCGAGGGGTTTCCAATGCCGTAGATGCACGAGACCGAGGCCACGATAACCGTGTCACGTCGTTCGAGCAGCGACTTGGTGGCCGACAGCCGCATCTGCTCGATATGCTCGTTGATGGCGGAATCCTTCTCGATGAAGAGATCCCTCTGGGGTACATAAGCCTCGGGCTGGTAGTAATCGTAATAGGAGACGAAATACTCCACCGCATTGCGTGGGAAGAACTCCCGCATCTCGGCGTAGAGCTGGGCCGCAAGGGTCTTGTTCGGTGCCAGAATGAGTGCGGGTCGCCCCAGGCGCGCAATCACGTTGGCCATCGTGAATGTCTTGCCGGAACCGGTCACGCCCAGGAGCGTCTGGTAGGAAAGACCATCCTCGATCCCCTCGACGAGACGAGCGATCGCCGCCGGCTGATCACCAGCAGGCTCGAAGGGCAATGCCAACTCGAAGGGGCTCCCGGGGAACTGAATCACTCCGGGGTTTTCACGGACTCCCATGCTAGACTTTTGGGCGATTTGCTTAGGTCAAAAATTGTGCAATCGCGCATTTTCTCCCGCCAGACCCTGAAATTCCACCTTTTTTTCTTCTTCGCAACCCTTGACAAAAGGGTTTCCCCCTCCCAATGAACACCGCCCCCAATTCCCTGTTCTCGACTGTCGAAATGGCCCCGAAAGACCCGATCCTGGGTCAGACTGAGGCCTTCCTGGCCGATCCACGCACCGGCAAGGTCAACCTTGGTGTTGGCGTGTACTACGACGATAACGGCAAATTGCCGCTACTTAAGGCGGTAAAAGAAGCAGAAGACGAGCGAGTGCGCAAGGGGCTGCCGCGGGGTTATCTCCCCATCGATGGCCCGGCGGCCTACAACAAGGCCGTTCAGGTGCTTCTCTTCGGAGAGGGCAGCCAGGAGGTTTCAAGCGGCCGGGTGGTCACCATCGATGCCCTCGGCGGCACGGGTGGACTCAAGGTGGGAGCGGACTACCTCAAGCGACTGCTCCCGGCAAGCCAGGTTGCAATCAGCGATCCGAGCTGGGAAAACCATCGCGGGGTGTTCGAGAATGCCGGCTTCCCGGTTGTGAATTACCGCTACTACGACCCGACCAGTCACGGACTGGATTTCGCGGGCATGCTGACCAGCCTCAAGGCTCTTCCGGAACGCACGATCGTGGTTCTGCATGCCTGCTGTCACAACCCGACAGGGGTCGACCTCAGCGAATCGCAGTGGGCCGAGGTCATTGCCCTGTGCAAAGCCAGAGGCTTCATTGCTTTCCTGGACCTGGCGTATCAGGGTTTCGGCGAGGGCATCCCCGAGGACGCAGCCGCGGTGAGAATGTTCGCGGCAGCTGGCCTGCCCTTCCTGGTCGCCAGCTCCTTCTCCAAATCGTTCTCGCTCTATGGGGAACGCGTGGGCGCGCTGTCGATCATTACAGCAAACTCCGACGAGGCGGGTCGCGTGCTCAGCCAGGTCAAGCGCCTGATCCGCACCAACTATTCCAACCCACCCACCCACGGCGGTGCCATCGTGACCGATGTGCTCACCAGTCCCGCCCTGCGCAAGCTCTGGGAGGATGAGCTCGCGGAGATGCGCGAACGCATCCGCAAGATGCGCCACGAGCTCGTGGACCGGCTCAAGGCCCTCGGCGTCAAACAGGATTTCTCCTTCGTGGCCAAGCAGCGTGGCATGTTCAGCTTTTCAGGTCTGACCTCACAGCAGGTCGACCGCCTGCGTGAAGAGCACGCCATCTACGCCATCAGCACGGGGCGCATCTGCCTGGCGGCGCTGAACTCCGGGAATATCGACCGCGTAGTGAAGGCCGTCGCCGCCGTTCTCTGACGAGACGCCTCGGGGCGAGACACCGCCCTGCACGGTCGGTTCCCGGCAGCCGATCCGCATTAGACCTTACGGACTTCCCCCGAGTGATTTCGAGGGACGCATCTGGTGTCATGTGGGCTTTACATCGCGCACAGGATCACCCATGTTCAAACTGCTTCGATCGTCTGTTTCCATCGCCCTTGCCTCCCTGGTTGCGCTCGGCCTCACCGCACCCCTTGCAGGTCAGGCTCAGGCCCAGCAGTGGCCCACCAAGCCGGTGCGCATCATTTCTGTCTTCCCTCCGGGCGGCTCGGTCGATCAGGTCTCGCGAATTCTCGCGCAGCAACTCAGCGTGCAGACGGGGCAGCAGTTCGTCGTGGAAAACCGCGCCGGCGCTGCCGGCTCCATTGGCACGGCGGCGATTGCCAAGGCAGACCCGGACGGCTACACCTTCGGCGTGGTGTTCGATACCCACGGCGTGAATCCATCGCTGATTCCCAATCTGCCATTCGACACCCTGCGCGATCTGCAACCGCTCGTGCTCGTTGGCACCGGCGCCATGGCGATCACCACTCATGTCAGCCAGCCTTACAAGAACTTCCGCGAACTGATTGCCGCAGCCAAGGCCAAGCCGGGTTCGATCACCTACGGATCCATCGGTACCGGCTCGCTGGGCCACCTGGCCATGGCGCAGATCGGCAATGATCTCGGCCTGCAGTGGACACACGTCCCCTACCGCGGCGGCGGTCCGCTGATGACCGACGCAGTCGCCGGTCACGTGCCGGTGGCGATTGGTTCCGTGTTCCTGGTCAATCCGCATGTCAAGGCAGGCCGTTTGCGGGTACTCGGCGTCACCTCGATCAAGCCCGATGCACAGATGCCCGGAGCCGAACCAGTGGCCAGTCAGGGAGCGACCGGCTTTGATGCCTACGCCTGGTGGGGCATCTTCGGACCGGCCAAAATGCCCCAGCCCGTGGTCAAGCGCATCGTCGATGAACTGATCAAGGCCATCAACACCCCGGCGGTGGCCGAGAAGCTGACAGCCCAGGGCATCGACATCATTGCCGGCGGGCCAGACCAGCTCGACAAGTTCCAGCGTCGTGAGATCGAGCGCTGGGCCAAAGTGGTCAAAGCCAACGATATCAAGGCAGGAGACTGACCTCATGTCCGATCGTCTGCAGATTGCGGTCTGCGATGACTGGGAGCAGTGCGCGCCCGAGTGCGCCGACTGGTCCGAGGTACAGCAGCATGCGGATGTGCAGTTTTTCTCGTCTGCATTTGCCTCCCGCGAAGAGGCCATCCGAACGCTCGCCGATTTCGACGCCATTTGCCTGATGCGGGAGCGCACCCCGTTCCCCAGGGAAGTGATCTCGCAGTTGCCCCGGCTCAAACGCCTTCTCTTCACGGGCGAGCGTAATCTTGCAGTTGATTCGGAATTCGCCCGCAGCCAAGGTATCGAGGTCTCCGGCACACCCGGAGGCCCCAACAAGTCGTCGACAGCAGAGCACACCTGGGCGCTCATTCTTGCCGCCACACGTCGTATCGTGCCGTCAATGAACGGCATGACCGCCGGGCTTTGGCGCAGCGCGCCATCCGGAGACCCCTACCCCTTACCCGACACCCTGGAAGGCGACAGGCTCGGCGTGATCGGTCTTGGCGAGATCGGGCGCAGGGTGGCACGCATCGGTCAGGGGCTGGGCATGGAAGTGGTGGCCTGGAGCCAGAACCTCAGCGCCGAGAAGGCAGCCGCATCGGGGGTAAGACGTGTCGACAAGAACGAGCTGCTGGCCACATCGAAAGTGGTGTCGCTGCATCTGGTGCTGTCGGATCGCAGCCGCGGCATCATTGGCCCGACCGAATACTCGCTGATGCGCCGGGACTCGATTCTGGTCAATACCTCGCGCTCTGCCCTGATGGATGAATCCGGTCTGCTCGATGCGCTGGAGTCGGGCCGCCCGTCACACGCCGCGCTCGATGTCTTTGGCACCGAGCCCCTGCCCGCAGGGCATCCTTTCCTGAATCATCCGCACATCACCGCCACACCGCACCTGGGTTTTGTATCCACCCCGGTGTACGAGACCTTCTACAAGACGATGGTTGCGGATCTGACGCGCTGGCTTCAGGACCGCAAGGTCACCGCCTGAGGATTCATCGGGTCTGGCGGGGCGAGGTACTGCCGCTTGGGCCGTGATCGTCCTCGGGTGTAATGCCGAGCGCGATCAGAAATCGCGACACCATGTTGTAAGTGGCGATGACGCCCACCAACTCGACTGTCGCGGTGTTCCCGAGCGCTCCCTGCAGTCGTGACAACAACTCATCGGTGACCTCGATGTCACGTGTCATCGCCAGCGTCAGTCGGATCACATCGCGCTCCACAGCAGAAAACACGGACAGGTCGGGCGACATGCCAGCGATGCCACGCATCGCCTCGACCTGACCGGTGGTTCCTCCAGCCGCAAGCAATTCGGGGGCGTGATGCACGAATTCGTATTCGGCCCGGTTGATCACGGCCACGCCGCAGATGGCGATCTCGCGCAGCTTGGGAGAGATGGAAAGATTGCGCCGTACCTCGCCGAGAAACGCATTCCATCCGCGCGCCAGAGCCGGGCTGTGCAGCAGCATGCGATCAAGGTTGAGCAATGCGCCGCCGCGGCGCGCCCTGACAGCGGCAACGACATCGATGGGTTCGGCGAGATCCTGGGGGAGATAGGGAATGACAGGAGGGGGCATGGCGCAAGGAGCCTTGAACTGAACACGACACTGTACACCGGCCGCAAACGACCTTTTCATTTCATGTAAAATCTGCGGTCTGTTCCTCGATAGCTCAGTTGGTAGAGCACCGGACTGTTAATCCGTAGGTCCCTGGTTCGAGCCCAGGTCGGGGAGCCAAGAAATCAGCGAAATCAAAGGCTTTTGGTGGCGACACCGAAAGCCTTTTTTCCTGACCCTCAGCACATCTCCCCCCGATACGCCCGCACCGCCCGAATCACCATGGGGTGCGCATCGGTGGGATCGGTGGCAGGGGCATCAGACACCAGATTCACCAGATCGCGACGCATGCGCGGATCCCAGAACTTGCGGATATGCGTCACAAAATCACGATCGGCCTGCGCCTGGTCCGGCATGCTCTCGAAAAAACTGGCGATCTGATTCGCCTGCTTGATGATGTACTCGGCTCGCATCCGGATACCTAATCAGAAAGGTCCTGCTCGTGTGCGTAAACGACGTGATCCGCACCACGCATGAATCCGAGCAGGGTGATTCCGCAGGCTCGTGCCATCTCCACAGCCATGCTGGTCGGCGCAGAAATTGCTGCGATATGTCCGATACCGACCGTGGCGGCCTTCTGAACGATCTCCATGCTTGCGCGACTCGTCATCAGCAGCGCCCCCTCGCAAAACGATATGCCAGCCCGGCTCGCTGCACCAATCAGCTTGTCCAGCGCATTGTGGCGTCCGACATCCTCACGCACCAGCTGCAAGGTGCCGGATGCATCCAGCCACGCGGCCGCATGTGTCGCACCCGTCTGTTCCTGCAGGGGCTGCATCTCGGCAATGCCACCCACCGCCCGTATCAGCGCCGATCGGGAGAACGGCTGCTTGCGCGCAACAGCGGCCGGCGGAGAGGCGAGCTGATCCAGAGCCTCCACACCACACAGGCCACAGCCGGTTCTGCCCGCGAGGCTGCGGCGACGGTCTTTCAGGCGCTCGAACTGGCGACTGGAAATCGACATCGCAAGCACGAGACCCGCTGGCGTTGCACGCTCTTCAACATCGAAGAGCTCTTCGGGGGCGGCAACGATGCCCTCTGCAAGAGAAAAGCCGAATGCGAAATCCGTCATATCGGCTGGCGTGGCCAGCATCACGGCATGCGATACACCGTTGTATTCGAACGCGATCGGACACTCCACGGCAATCTGATCCACCGCTGCGACAGATCGCCCCGCACGTACGCGCAGGACATCGAGCGAAAGCGATGCCCGGGAGCCCGTCATGCGCTCCTCGGTGCCGATACGCCACGACTGACCTGCACCGCGGTGACCTTGTACTCGGGGCAATTGGTGGCCCAATCCGAGTTGTCGGTGGTCACCACATTGGCCCCGGACTCCGGGAAATGGAAAGTGGTGTAGACCACCCCCGGCTGAACCGTTGGTGTCACAGCAGCCTGAAGCCGCGTCTCGCCGACCCGCGATATCAGGCTGACCCAGTCCCCATCGCGCACACCGCGCTCCTCGGCATCGTGGGGATGCATCTCGAGCACATCGGCCCGGTGCCAGCGACTGTTTTCGGTGCGCCGCGTCTGGGCACCCACGTTGTACTGACTCAAGACTCTGCCCGTGGTGAGGATCAGCGGGAAGCGCTGGTTCACCCGCTCATCGGTGGGCACATACTGGGTGATGATGAATCGGCCCTTGCCGGCAACGGGCTGGTCGACGTGCATGATGGGCGTTCCCTCGGGAGCCGCCGCGTTGCATGGCCACTGCACGCTGCCAAGGCGGTCGAGCAGTTCATACGAGACACCCTGGAAGGTGGGCGTGAGCGCCGCGATCTCATCCATGATCTCGGAGGGATCGCGATAGCGCATGGGATAGCCCATGGCATTCGACAGCGCCTGCGTTACCTCCCAGTCGGCCATGCCGGCCTTCGGTGGAATGACTCTGCGCACCCGCGAAATCCGACGTTCGGCATTGGTAAACGTCCCCTCTTTTTCCAGAAATGAGCTGCCGGGGAGGAACACATGCGCGAACTTCGCGGTCTCGTTGAGAAAAATGTCCTGCACCACCACGCATTCCATCTCCTGCAGGGCTGCGATCACATGATGTGTGTTGGGATCGGACTGCACCAGGTCCTCGCCCTGGATATAGATGCCACGAAAACTGCCTTCCAGGGCGGCCTCGAACATGTTGGGAATGCGCAGCCCAGGTTCGGCGTCGAGCTGGACATCCCAGAGTTGCTCAAACTGCCTTCGCGCGTGGGTATCCGAGACATGCCGGTAGCCCGGCAACTCGTGGGGAAAGGAACCCATGTCGCAAGCACCCTGCACATTGTTCTGTCCGCGCAAGGGGTTCACACCTACACCGGAACGCCCGAGATTGCCGGTGGCCATGGCCAGATTGGCAATCCCCATGACCATGGTCGACCCCTGGGCATGCTCGGTCACACCAAGCCCATAGTAGATCGCGGCATTGCCACCGGTGGCGTACAGCCTGGCTGCAGCACGCAACTCGCCTGCCGACACCCCGCAGACCGGCCCCAGAACTTCGGGGGAATTCTCGGCCCTGCCGGCAAATGCCACCCACTGCTCGAACGAGTTCGGGTCGCAGTGCTGCCGCACGTAACGGTGGTCGATCAGGTCTTCGGTCACGATCACATGCGCCATCGCCGAGATCAGTGCCACATTCGTGCCCGGCTTCAACTGCAGATGATGATCCGCCTGCAGATGCGGTGCACGCACAATCTCGGTGACCCGCGGATCGACGACGATGAGTTTCGCCCCCTCGCGAATGCGCCGCTTCATCTGCGAGGCGAACACCGGGTGCGCAGCCGCCGGATTGGCACCGATGATCATGATCACATCGGCATGCATTACGGAATCGAAATCCTGCGTGCCTGCGGACTCGCCCAGGGTCTGCTTGAGTCCGAAACCGGTCGGCGAATGGCACACGCGCGCGCAGGTGTCCACATTGTTGTTGCCAAAAACCGCGCGCACGAGCTTCTGCACCAGATAGGTTTCCTCATTGGTACAACGCGACGAAGTGATGCCCCCGATCGCGCCGCGCCCATGCCGTGACTGAATGTCGCGGAACATGCGCGCCGTGTGCTGCAGGGCGTCCTCCCAACTGACCTGCCGCCATTCATCGGTGATGCGCTCGCGGATCATGGGACTGAGCACCCGATCAGGATGAGTCGCGTATCCCCAGGCGAACCGCCCCTTGACACAAGAGTGGCCATGGTTGGCCTTGCCATCCTTGTGGGGACTCATGCGGATCACCTCATTGCCACGGGTTTCGGCCACAAATGCACAGCCGACCCCACAGTAGGCGCAGGTGGTCACGGTCTGCCGATTGGGCTGACCGCGGGCAATCACGGATTTCTCGACCAGCGTCGCCGTGGGACAGGCCTGCACGCAGGCACCACAGGACACGCACTCGGACTCCATGAAAGGCTGGGACTGCCCGGCCGAGACTCTTGAACCAAAGCCTCGTCCGCTGATGGTCAGCGCAAAGGTGCCCTGGGTTTCCTCACAGGCACGCACACACCTGCTGCAGACAATGCACTTCGAGGGATCGTAGGAAAAATAGGGATTGGACGCGTCGACACTGAGCGCGGTATGGCTCTGACCATCCTTTGCGTAGCGCACCTCGCGAAGGCCCACCACACCCGCCATGTCCTGCAGTTCACAGTTGCCATTGGCAGCGCAGGTCAGACAATCCAGCGGATGATCGGAGATATACAGTTCCATCACGCCCCGGCGAAGCACGGACAGCGTCTCGGACTCCGTGCGCACCACCAGCCCCTCCTCGCAAGGCGTGGTGCACGAGGCGGGTGTCCCTTTTCGGCCCTCGATCTCGACCAGACACAAACGGCAGGAGCCGAAGGGCTCGAGACTGTCGGTCGCACAGAGCTTCGGAATCTTCCTGCCCAGCGATGCAGCCGCACGCATGATCGAGGTGCCCTCGGGCACCGTGACCGACTGACCATCGATCTCGAGCGTCACCTGCAGCGCGACGCGGCGCGCTGGTGTTCCGAAATCCATCACATCAGGGGGTCCCATATCCGCCTCCTCGTCGTGGTGCGCGGGTGAAGTCTTCAGGAAAGCGGTCAAGAGCCGAGAGAACAGGATACGGTGTCATGCCTCCCATCGCACATAGCGAGCCGGAGGTCATCACCTGACACAGATCCCGCAACAGTCCCACGCGCTCGGGTGTGGCGCCCTCGCGCCGCATGTCAGCAATCAGTTCCTCGCCTCGAACCGCACCCACCCGGCATGGCGTGCACTTCCCACAGGACTCAAACGCACAGAACGCCATGGCATGGCGCGCCTGCTCGAGCATGTCCACGGTGTCGTCGAACACCACCACACCGCCATGACCCAGCGTGCTCCCCAGAGCGAGAAAGGCCTCGTAATCGAGCGGCGTATCCAGCTGGTCGGCAGACAGATACGCACCCAGCGGCCCGCCGACCTGCACCGCCTTGACAGGTCTTCCGGAGAGCGTGCCACCACCGAAATCGTGAATCAGCTCACGCAGTGTGATGCCAAAGGCCAACTCGATCAGCCCGCCGCGACGAATATTCCCGGCCAGCTGAATGGGCAGGGTTCCGCGGCTGCGACCCATGCCGCAATCCCGATATGCCGCCGCTCCCTGGTCGATGATGATCGGAACCGATGCCAGCGTGATCACATTGTTGATCACCGTGGGCTTGCCAAACAGACCTGATACTGCCGGCAAGGGCGGCTTGGCGCGGACCACGCCACGCTTGCCCTCGAGACTCTCCATGAGGGCGGTCTCCTCACCGCACACATACGAGCCTGCACCCACGCGCAAGACCAGTTCAAAGGTACGACCACTGCCCAGCACATCCGGTCCGCACAAGCCGGCCTCGACTGCCATCGCGAGCGCCCGCCGGAAAATCGCGATGGTGTTCGGATACTCCGAGCGCAGGTATACAAAACCCTTTGTCGCCCCCGTGGCAATACCCGCAATCACCATACCTTCGATCAGGCAGAAAGGATCGCCCTCCATCAGCATGCGATCGGAGAACGTGCCCGAATCGCCCTCGTCTGCATTGCAGATGACAAACTTCTGATCAGCGGATGCCTGTCTCGCGGTATTCCACTTGATACCCGTCGGAAAGGCCGCACCGCCTCGTCCGCGCAGACCCGAGTCGATGACCTCCTGCACCAGCACTGTCTGGTCCATCGTCAGTGCACGCGCTAGACCGCGGCCGCCGCCCTGGCTGCGGTAGTCATCGATCGACAGTGCGTCTGTGAGACCCACGCGGGCAAAGGTCAGGCGCTGCTGTCGGCTGAGAAAGGGAATCTGCCCGGCGCTGCCATGACACAGGGCATGTGCGCCGCCTTCCAGAAAACCGGCATCGAAGAGCGAGGGCACATCCGCCGCCGAGACAGGTCCGTAGGCGATTCGCCCACCGGCTGTCTGCACCTCGACGAGGGGTTCGAGCCAGACCATGCCACGCGAGCCGTTGCGTCGAATCTCGACACGGATTCCCCGCTCTTGCGCCTCGGCGCGGATCGCAGTCACAACAGCCTCGGCACCGCAGGCTATCGCTGCAGAGTCGTGCGGAACGTAAACCGTGATCACCGCACATCCTCATTGATGAGCGCCGGCAGCGTCTCTCCCGAGACGCGGCCATGCAGGCGACCATCGATCGTCAGCGCCGGCCCACAGGCACACAGACCGAGACAATAGACCGGCTCAAGCGTGAAGCGGCCATCAGGACTCGAGCCGTTCAGCCGACAGTCGGTCATCGACTCGAGCTGAGAAACGAGTTGCCGGGCGCCGACAGACTGACAAGCCTCGGCAACGCAGACCGCAAGCCGTCTGCCCGGACGCGGTGACTCGCGAAAATCGTGATAGAAGGTCACGACTCCATGTACCTCGGCACGGGACAGATTGAAGTGCTGTGCAATCCGATCGATGGCCTCGGGGGCGACGCAGCCCAGGTCTTCCTGAACCTTGTGCAGAAGCGGAAGAAGTTCCTCGCGCCTGCGCGCAAACCCGCTCAGGATGCCCTCCAGTTGCAATCGTGATGCGCTCACGCTCTCCCCCGATGTCTTGGCCTGCAATTGTTCTTGTTCTGCACGGATTGTGGCCCAACTGACGCCCCCTGCGCCAGCCTTGCAGACACCCTTGCGTCAGTCTGGTGCGGCTTTTGCACCGAACTGGCGTGTCAGCATGACCACCTTGGCGCAGTGAGGGCCGCAATCCACACCTCCGGGGGTGGCATCGTTCTTGCACGATTTACCTGCCCGTATGGCAGTCTGAGCAGAAGCATCAGGACCACAGGATCAACGCCGACTCACCACTCCCGAAGCCCACCATGTCCATTCACGTCGCCCTGCACCATGTCACCCGCTACACCTACGAGCGGGCAATTCAGCTCGGCCCCCAGGTGGTCCGGCTGCGTCCTGCGCCCCACAGTCGAACCCGGATTCTTTCCTACAGTCTGAAAGTGACGCCGGCGGAGCATTTCATCAATTGGCAGCAGGATCCCTTTGCCAACTATCAGGCGCGCCTGGTCTTTCCCGAAAAGACAGCGCGATTCGACATCGCGGTGGATCTGATTGCCGAGATGGCCGTATACAACCCCTTCGACTTCTTCCTGGAACCCGAAGCCGAGACAATCCCACTGAACTACGCGCCAGACGTGGCGGAAGAACTCTCTCCCTATCTGAGCACCGACCCGAAACTGGCAAGGGCACCGCGCTTTCAGTCCTATCTTGGCGCAGTCGATCGCCGCCCCCGGAGAACCATCGATTTTCTCGTCGATATCAATCAGCGACTGCAACAGGATATCCGCTATCTGATCCGTCTCGAGCCCGGTATCCAGGCCCCCGAGGAGACACTGCGCTCGGCCAGCGGATCCTGCCGCGATTCGGCATGGCTGCTGGTGCAACTGCTGCGTCATCTGGGCCTGGCAGCCCGCTTTGTCTCGGGCTACCTGATTCAGCTCACGCCCGACGTCAAGCCCCTCGAGGGTCCTGCCGGTGCAGCAACAGATTTCACAGATCTTCACGCATGGTGCGAGGTGTACCTTCCCGGGGCGGGATGGGTCGGTCTGGATCCAACATCGGGGCTTCTCGCAGGAGAGGGGCATATTCCGCTGGCCTGCACGCCGCAGCCCTCGGGCGCGGCACCCATCCAGGGCATGATCGAATCCTGCGAAACGCAATTCGCGCACACCATGACCGTCACCCGGGTTCTGGAGTCACCCCGGGTCACCAAGCCCTACACCGAAGCACAGTGGCAGTCCATCCTCGCGCTGGGTGATACCGTCGATGAACGCCTCGTTTCATCTGATGTACGCCTGACCATGGGCGGCGAACCCACCTTTGTTGCAGCCAGCGATCGGGATGCGCCAGAGTGGAATACCGAGGCACTGGGCCCCACCAAGCGCGAGTTCGCTTCGGATCTGGTCCGCCGTCTTGGTCAACGCTATGCCCCTGGCGGATTCCTGCACTGCGGTCAGGGCAAGTGGTACCCCGGCGAACAACTGCCCCGGTGGGCATTGAGTCTTTACTGGCGCACCGATGGCGAGCCGGTGTGGCACGACCCCCTTCTGCTTGCCGACGAACGCGAGGCCGCACGCATCACTGCCGATGATGCCCAGCGATTCATCCACCTGCTCACCGAAAAACTGGAACTCGATCCCAGCTTCATCCAAGCGGGCTTCGAGGACTGCTGGTATTACCTGTGGCGGGAGCGCCGACTGCCGATCAATGTCGATCCCTTTGATGCGCGGCTGGAAGATGAGCTTGAGCGCACCCGTCTGCGCCGCGTGTTCAACCAGCAACTCGACAGCGTCGTAGGCTATGTCCTGCCGCTTGCCGCCCGCGAGACATCCGAGCCTGGACCGCGCTGGCGAACGGGTCCATGGTTTCTTCGCGATGAACGGCTCTACCTGATCCCGGGCGACTCACCGATGGGCTATCGCCTTCCTCTGGACAGCCTGCCCTGGGCCAGGCAGACCGATCAGCAGACGGTATTCGCGGAGGACCCCTTCGCATCCCGGCAGCCCTTGCCAAAAGCTTCCACCCTGCGAACACAAATACCTCGGGCGGCATCGGAATCCAAATCGGTATCGGCACCTGCATCGACATCAACATCGGCGTCCGATCCGCAGCGTGCGCCCGAGCGCTTCGAGTCAGCCCACTGGATCACCCGCACCGCGCTCGTCGTGGAGGCGCGAGATCCGATGCGCGCCAACGGCCCGTCCGCAGAGCGCCAGCATGGCGGCAAGAGCAGCCACCTGTATGTCTTCATGCCGCCACTGCAGCGCCTTGAAGACTATCTTTGCCTGTTGAACGCGATCGAGGAGAGTGCCGCGCAACTGCAGATGAGGGTGGTGCTGGAAGGTTACCCCCCACCCAGAGACCCCCGACTGCGCATGCTGCAGCTTACGCCCGACCCCGGGGTTATCGAGGTCAATATCCATCCCGCTCGCAACTGGAAGGAGCTGGTCGATCACACCGAGTTCCTCTACGCCGCAGCATTCGAGACAGGCCTCTCGGCGGAAAAGTTCATGACCGACGGCCGACACACGGGTACCGGTGGCGGCAATCATCTGGTGCTCGGCGGTACGACGCCGCAAGACAGCCCGTTTCTGCGCCGCCCCGACCTGCTCGCGAGTCTGATCCTCTACTGGCATAACCATCCCAGCCTGAGTTACCTGTTCAGCGGACTCTTCATCGGACCGACCAGTCAGGCGCCTCGCGTCGATGAGGCGCGCAATGATCAGGTATATGAACTGGCTATCGCATTGCGGGAGATCGCCGCCGCACGATCGCGGCTGGGTCATGAACCCCCGCCCTGGCTGATCGACAGGCTGCTGAGGAACATCCTGGTCGACGTCACCGGCAACACCCACCGCAGCGAGTTCTGCATCGACAAACTGTATTCACCCGACGCCGCAACCGGACGACTTGGTCTGCTCGAATTGCGCGCCTTCGAAATGCCGCCGCATGCACGCATGAGCGTGGTTCAGCAGCTGCTCCTGAGAGCGCTGGTGGCGCGCTTCTGGGAGACGCCTTGCCAGGGGGCGCTGACACGCTGGGGCACGGAACTGCATGACCGATTCATGATGCATCACTGGGTGAGGCAGGATTTCCGAGATGTACTGTCAGAGCTGAATACAGCGGGCTTTCCCTTCGATCCATCCTGGTTCGATCCGCATCTGGAGTTCCGCTTTCCCAAGGTCGGTGACCTGCATGTCGGCGGTGTCGCACTGACGCTGCGTCAGGCTCTGGAGCCGTGGCATGTCATGGGTGAGGAAAACACGAACGGAGGCACCGCGCGGTATGTCGATTCCTCTCTGGAGCGTATCGAAATCCATGCGCAGGGAATCAATCCTTCACGGCACGCGGTGTCCGTGAACGGACGCACCCTGCCGCTGCAGCCCACTGGAACCAGCGGCGAGTTCGTCGGCAGTGTGCGTTACAAGGCCTGGAGCCCGGTATCGTCGCTGCATCCGACCATCGGTGTACACGCCCCGCTCACCATCGATGTGATCGATACCTGGATGAACCGACCCCTCGGAGGCTGTCAGTACCATGTCACGCACCCGGGCGGCCGCAACTACGACAGTTTTCCGGTCAACGCCTACGAGGCCGAGAGCCGACGACTGGCCCGATTCTTCCGCATGGGACATAGCCCCGGAGGCTCGACTGACGGCCG
>CAYYDO010000028.1:0-6930 GCA_964470595.1 uncultured Burkholderiaceae bacterium
ATCATGGCCGCGTGCGGCCATCAAGGAGAAGCCCCGACGATGTTCAATGTGGTTCTGGTTCACCCTTAAATTCCGCCCAACACGGGCAATGTCATACGCCTGTGCGCCAACACAGGAGCGCATCTCCATCTGATCGAACCACTGGGCTTTCCCATCGATCACAGCAAGATGCGCCGAGCCGGCCTGGACTATCACGAGCTGACCCGGTTCACCTTGCATGCCGACTGGCAGACATTCCTTGACAACTGCCAGCCCCCGGCGAGCCGCATGTTCGCAATCACCACGCGAGGCGGACAGCTGACCGGACAGACGCGCTTTGATGCCGGCGACTGGCTGGTGTTCGGATCGGAGACCTCCGGGCTTGGCGCGATTCTGGAATGGTTTGCACCGGAGCAGCGAGTGCGAATCCCCATGCGCCCCGACAACCGCAGCATGAATCTGTCGAATGCGGTGGCCGTGGTGGTGTACGAGGCCTGGCGGCAGCAGAACTACCTGGGCGGTGTCTGACCGCCATTGGCCGGGCGCACCGCTGGAAACAGTGGCGAAGGCTCACAGGGAAGCACGACACCATCGAGTGCCTCGCGCACCGATGTGGCCACCCGCAGATGACAATGGTGTTCAGGGCGAATGAATCCCTCGCGCATGCCCTGATCCAGAAATCGCAGCAGGGGGGTGTAATAGTCGAATGCATTGAACAGCACGGTGGGCTTGTTGTGCAGCCCGATCTGGTGCCAGGTCCAGATCTCGAAGACCTCCTCGAAGGTGCCGATCCCCCCTGGCAGCACCAGAAACGCATCCGCCCGCTCCGACATGATGAACTTGCGGGTGTGCATCGAATCGACGACGAACAGTTCGGTGAGCCCCTCCATGGCCGGTTCGATCGCCAGAAGGCTCTCGGGAATCACACCCGTCGATTTGCCTCCGGCCTCGATCACGGCACCGGCCAGGGCGCCCATCAGACCATTGCCGCCGCCTCCGAACACCAGCGCCATGTCCCGCTGGACCATCTCGCGGCCCACCTCCTCGGCGATTGCGACCCACTTCGGATCGACACCGGGCCGCGAACCGCAGAAGACCGTGAGCGTTCTAGTTGCCATATTCATCCCTCGGATCGCGCGCCATCAGCCTGGCCATGGCCTCGCGCGGAGAGTGCTCGGCGGCGAGCACGCTGCACACCGCCTCGGTGATCGGTACATCCACACCCAGTCGTCGCGCGAGGGCCGCCAGCGCGGGCGCTGTGGTGACGCCTTCGGCAACATGGCCAAGGCCCGCGACGACCTCCTGGAGGGTCTGGCCACCCGCCAAGGCCAGACCGACGCGGCGATTGCGCGAAAGGTCGCCGGTGGCCGTGAGGATCAGATCGCCGAGGGTCGCCAGACCCATGAACGTCTGCGCCCGGGCACCCAGAGCCAAACCCAGGCGCGCCATCTCGGCGAGTCCCCGGGTCAGCAGAGCGGCTCTTGCATTCGCACCAAGTGACAGACCGTCACAGACGCCCGCCGCGATCGCCAGAACATTTTTCATTGCTCCGCCAAGTTCCGCCCCGGCGAGGTCATCACTGGCATAGATCCTCATGCCGCCGCCATGGCATGACTGCGCTACCGCACGCGCCCAGGCCAGGTCGAGGCTGGCCGCGGTGAGCGCCACGGGAAGGCCCAACGCCACCTCCTGGGCAAAGCTGGGCCCGGTGAGAGCCGCAGAGGGCCAGCCGGAGCACGCCGCGGCCACGATCTGGTGCGGCCACCGCAATCCCGCATCGTCCGCTGCAGCCGTCCGTGCGGCACCCGATGGATCGACGATCGGATCGCGACGCAGGCCCTTGGTCAGCCAGACCAGACCCTCTCCGGGGCCTGCCGTGCCAAGTCGGGTGCAGAGCATCCGGGCCGCCTGCTCAAGACCGGAGAGCGGTGTGGCCATCACCAGCAGACCGCTTACCGGGGACTGCTGGTCGAGACTGCGATGCTGTGAGGCATGCAGCCGCCAGGCAGCGCAGGCCGCATCGAGATCGGCAGCGACAACCAGTTCCGCGGGGAGCGGACACCCCGGCAAATAGCGGCGGTTTTCCCGCGATTGCTGCATGTCGCGCGCCTGCTCGGCACTGCGGGCCCACAGGGTGATCGTGCCTGGTCGTGCCCGACGCGCGACATGAATCGCGAGTGCGGTGCCCCAGGCACCAGCACCGATGACGAGCATCGGCGGGGCCGTGAGGGCCGGTGTCATTTACTGGGCCGGAACGATCAGGCCGCCATTGGGCGCGGAGGAGGCTGCCGCCTGAGCGAGACGCTGCTGATAGAAGGCCTCCCAGTTGAGTTCGGCCAGGTGTACCGGCGGGAAACTGGCCCGCTGAATGACATCGGCAATATTGGCCCGGAGATACGGATAGATGATGCTGGGGCAGGAGATGCCCTTGAGCAGCGCGAGCTGCTCCTCGGGAACGCCGCGAATCTCGAAGATGCCTGCCTGCGAGGCCTCAACCAGAAAACCCACCTTGTCGGCCAGCCGGCAGGTGACAGTGCAACGGACCGATACCTCGAAGAGGCCCGGCTGGAGCAGCTTGTCCTGGGCGTCGATCTGGAACTCGAGACGTGGCTCGGCATGGTCCAGAAACACAGCGGGTGCATCGGGAATTTCGAGCGACAGGTCCTTCAGGTAGACCCGCTGAAGATTGAATGCTGGTTCGTCGGACGCAGCCGCGTCAGCGCGTTGGGAATCGGTCATGGGTGGCCCTGTAAAGGTTTCGGTAAGGATTCGCGGATCAGCCAGCGAGCATGGGCGACAGACCGCCGTCGCGATCCAGCGCGGCAAGGTCGTCGAAGCCGCCCACATGATGATCGCCAATGAAGATCTGCGGAACGGTGCGCCGACCCGTGCGCGCCATCATGGCGTCACGCTGGGCCGGATCCAGATCGATGCGGATCTTCTCGATCTCGGTCACGCCCCGCTGGCGCAACAGCATCTCGGCGCGCTGGCAGTAGGGGCACACGGCGGTGCTGTACATCAGGACTTTCGGCATGACCCCGTCATCCCCTCTTGGATACCGGCAGACCGGCCTGCTGCCAGGCATCGAATCCGCCCTCGAGGTTGAACACCGCCTCGATTCCCGCTTTTTTCAGCATGCGCCCGGCCTTCATGCCGCGCCAGCCGCTCTGGCACATCAGGATGACCGGCACCTGATGCTTGCCCTTGGAGGCCTTCTTGCGGATGTCGTCCATCTGGGCCGGCAGGGTGCTCAGGGGCACATGCATCGCCTGCGGGGCCATCCCCTTGGCGATGTCACGGGTTTCGCGCAGATCGATGAGGAGTGCGTCCTGGGTGTTGAGCAGCTGGGTGGCGCCGAGGGTATTGATGGTTCCTGCGCTGGATCCGCGTGCGACCAGCGGCCACAGCAGAAGACCGCCGCTGAGAAAAGCGGCCACGATGAGAATGATGTTGTCGATGAAGAATTGCACGCTTGCCTTCCAGTCGTGGGGCGGGTGTGGTTGGGGCGGATTATAGAATGCGGGCCATGACTGCCCATCATTCCCTTGTCCTTCTGCGCCACGGCGAGAGCCAGTGGAATCTCGAGAACCGATTCACCGGCTGGGTCGATGTGGACCTGACTGAAAAGGGCCGCGAGGAGGCCCGCGCTGCCGGAGCGCTCCTGCACGACAAGGGCTTCGTATTCGATGCGGCGTATACATCGGTATTGCGCCGGGCCATCCGCACCCTGTGCATCACGCTCGATTGCCTCGACCAGCTGTGGATTCCCGTGCACAAGGAGTGGCGGCTCAACGAGCGGCACTATGGGGCGCTCACCGGTCTCAACAAGGCAGAAACCGCCGCCAGATACGGCGAGGAGCAGGTACTGAAGTGGCGGCGCTCCTTCGACATCCGGCCGGATCCGCTCCCGCGTGATCACCCCCTGTGGCCGGGGCGGGATCCCCGCTACCGCGATGTGCCCGCACGCGAGATTCCGGCTGTCGAATGCCTGAAGGACACCATCGAACGGGTCGTACCGCTCTGGGAGCAGGTGATCGCCCCGCAGGTGCGCGCGGGCCGCAGGCTGCTGATTGCAGCCCACGGCAATTCGATCCGGGCCCTGATCAAGTATCTGGAGGGCATGTCGGAAGACGCCATCGTCGCGCTGAACATTCCGACAGCCCAGCCCATGGTGGTGCGGCTCAACAGCGATCTGCGCTTCGTGGACAGGCAATACCTCGCCGATCCGGAGGTCATCGCCGCAGCGATGGCAGCCGTTGCGCAGCAGGGAAAAGCGAAAAGCGCATAAACTTTCCGGCGTGGGGCTGGCCTAAGATTCAGCGCATCCATTGGCCCATCACGGGCGCGAGAGAAACCATGTCCAAGAAACTGCATGTCGCCGGCTGGATCGGCATCGGCCTGATCAGCGGTGTGCTGGTCAGCATGGGCTTCAATGCCCTGGCCCAGCGGGAGACCAAGCTGTCCCTGCCGATCGACGAATTGCGCCAGTTCGCCGATGTCTACGGGGCGATCAAGGCCAATTATGTCGAGCCGGTCGAGGACAAGAAACTCATCACCGAGGCCATCAGCGGCATGCTCACCGGCCTCGATCCCCACTCGGCCTATCTCGACGCAGATGCCTTCAAGGAACTGCAGGTCGGCACGCAGGGTGAATTCGGCGGCCTCGGTCTCGAGGTGGGCACCGAGGACGGTTTCGTGCGGGTGGTCTCGCCAATCGAAGGCACACCCGCCGAGCGCGCGGGCGTTCGTGCGGGCGATCTGATTCTCAAGATCGATGACAAGGCCACCAAGGGTCTGCCTCTCAACGAGGCAGTAAAACTCATGCGCGGCAAACCCAAGACATCCGTCACGCTGACCATCAATCGCAAGGGCGAAAACCGCCCGCTGGTGTTCACCATCGTGCGCGACGTGATCCAGATCCAGAGCGTGCGCTCCAAGATGCTCGAGCCAGGCTTCGGATACATCCGCATCACCCAGTTCCAGGAGCACACGGTCGACAATCTGGTCAAACACTTCATCCAGCTGGCACAGCAAGGACCGTTGCAAGCCATGGTGCTCGATCTGCGCAACGACCCCGGCGGACTCCTGACCGGGGCAATCGGCGTGTCGGCAGCCTTCCTTCCCGCCAATACCCTGGTCGTATCCACCGATGGCCGTCAGGACGACGCACGCCGCAAATACCATGCAACGGTGGCCGATTACCACCGGCCGGGCCGCGAGGATCCTCTGGCAAAACTCTCGCCACAGGCCAAGACCGTCCCCCTCGTGGTGCTGGTCAACGGCGGCTCGGCATCAGCATCCGAGATCGTTGCCGGCGCCCTTCAGGACCATCAGCGCGCCAAGATTCTCGGCACCCAGACCTTCGGCAAGGGCTCGGTACAGACGGTGCTGCCCCTGACCAGCAACACCGCCATCAAGCTCACGACTGCGCGTTATTTCACGCCGAAGGGTCAGTCGATCCAGGCCAAGGGAATTTCCCCCGACCTGTGGGTCGAAGAGACAGCAAGCGGGGCGGTGAACGATCGTCTGCGCGTTCGTGAGGCCGATCTCAACCGTCATCTCGCCGGATCTGACGAGCCCAAGGGTGGCAAACCCAACGGAAACAGGCCCGAACAGCGTCCCGGCCAGGGCCCCGCCCAGGAACCTCCTCGCGATGCGAAACCCATCGAATTCGGCAGCCCCGACGACTATCAGTTGCAGCAGGCTTTGAACCACCTCAAGGGCAAGCCGGTCGCCACATCGGCGCGACCCGAGAATGGCTGAACCGGATCTGGATCTCCTGCGACACAGCCGGCACGCACTGCTCACCGGCTTCGATGAAGAGGGGGTCGAGGCCCTGCGCGGTACCCGGGCGCTGATCATCGGCGCGGGGGGTCTGGGCTGCCCGGCGGCCACCTACCTCGTAGCGAGCGGAATCGGAACGCTCCACTGGATGGATGGGGACCAGGTCGATGGGACGAATCTGGGACGCCAGGTGCTGTTCGGCCCGGGGGACATCGGTCAAAACAAGGTCGATGCTGGCGCCTCGGCTCTGGCACGCATCAACCCCGAGACGCGCATCATTGCCGAGGCTGTTTTCGCAAACGAGGCCCTGCTGAACCGGGCGGTTCCCCTGGCCGATGTGGTGCTCGATTGCACCGATCGCTGGGAGACCCGCCAGGCCATCAATGCCTGCTGTGTGCGGCATGGCATCCCGCTGGTCAGCGCTGCGGCCATCGAGTGGTCGGGACAGTTGCTGGCCGTCGATCCCGACCGGCCGGAACAGGCCTGCTACGCCTGCGTGTTCGATCCGGTGCATGAGCCGGCAGCAGCAGCCTGCGGTGCCTACGGCGTGCTCTCTCCCCTGGTCGGCGCCATGGGCTGTCTGCAGGCAGCAGAGGCCATCAAGCTCGTGCTGACGCGGCAGAAAAAAGGGGCCGCGCCGCCCCAACTCCTGTCCCTGCTCGATATGCGATCAGGCCAGTGGCAGCAACTGAAGATCGCACGCAACCCGGCATGCCCGGTATGTGGCGACCTCAGGAGAGAATGAAGGCTGCGGCGGCCTCGGCACCCTCGGTGGGCCGACGACGAAAACCGCTCTTTGCAAACTGCAGCCAGCGGCCCTGAACGAAGGCCATGGCCATGGCCGAGCGCAGTGAGGGGTCGACCGTTTCCGGCGCATTGCCGGCTTCGGCCTGATGCATGCGGGCACACTGACGCAGCGAGGCCTCGACGCGATCGAGCAGCTGATTGACCCTCGCCTGCAGGCGGCTGTCCTCATTGACGATCGCATCGCCGATCAGCACCCGGGTCATGCCTGGATTCTTCTCGGCAAAGCCCAGCAGCATCAGGATGATCTCCTGGCCCCGCACGGCGGCCGGTCCCGGCCTCGACTCGATCTGGTTGATGAGGGAGAAGACCGTTTCCTCGATGAAATCGAGCAGCGAGCCCTGGCGGTTGGCGTTCAGCGCC
>CAYYDO010000028.1:6940-16215 GCA_964470595.1 uncultured Burkholderiaceae bacterium
CCCTCGAACATCTGCGCCTTGCTCGCAAAGTGACGATAAAGAGCCGCCTCGGAGAGTCCCAGACGTGCCGCCAGTGCGGCCGTGGTGACCTTCTCTGCGGCGCCCTCCTGGAGCATTGCGGCGATGGTCTGGAGAATCTGCAGCCGACGTTCTCCCGGCCGGGGCCGCTTGCGGCCCGATGACGCCGTCGCGTCGTCGGTGGTCGGGGAAGCTTCCATGTCTCAGTGGTGTCTCATGCCCAGTCGGTGCTGGTTTCTCATCAGAATCGCCAGCGAGTTTACTTGAAGCCGGACATAAGCTGGCCGGCGCACACCCAGTGGCCGCCCCGCATGGCGGGCGCTTCGCACGGCCGAACGCGAGACCAGGATACGCGCCGTGCGGATGCCCAGCCGGTGGGCTGCCGCCAGGTTCTCGTCGTGATCATCGATCAGCGCAACACGGTGCGCCGGACGCCGCGCATGACGCAGCACATGACGCATCAGCAGCCCGGATGGCTTGGGTCGCAGGCGGCCGCAGATGCGCATGTCCTCGACGGTGATCAGGCGTGTGAACAGATGGCGCAGACCCATCCACTGCAACACGCCCTCGGCATAGGCGCGCGGTGCATTGCTGAGGAGCCAGCGGTCTCCTCGCAGACGCAGAAGACGGCGATGCTCGCCGCGAATCCTGCGAATCATCTGGGGCAGTTCGGCCACGGGATGCGTGCGGTGCAAAAAATCATGCGGGTCGACCCGATGGTGACGCATCATGCCGAGCAGGGTGGCGCCATAGCGATGCCAGTAGCGCACCCGCAGTGCGCTGGCATCCTCGGCGGGAATGCCCAGGTGATCGGCAACATACCGGGTCATCCGTTGATTGATCTCCCCGATCGCCCTCCACGAGGCGTCATGGAGGGTGTTATCGAGATCGATCAGCCAGAGCGGACGGGACCGCATCAGTGGGAGCGGATCATGGTGCCCACACCCTCATTGGTGAGGATCTCGAGCAGCAGGCAGTGCGGCACGCGGCCATCAACCACATGCACCGACTGCACCCCGCTCTTGGCCGCTTCAAGAGCCGAGGAGATCTTGGGCAGCATGCCCCCCGAGATCGTCCCATCCTCGAAGAGCTTGTCGATCTGTCGCGCCGTCAGGCCGGTAATCAGACGGCCATCCTTGTCGAGCACACCGGGTGTGTTGGTCATCAGGATCAGTTTCTCGGCCTTGAGAATTTCGGCAATCTTTCCCGCCACGAGATCGGCATTGATGTTGTAGGTCTCGCCCTCCTCGCCAGAACCGATCGGTGCAATCACCGGTACGAATCCGCTGCCAAGCAGCGAGTGAATGATGGCGGGATCGACCGTTTCGATCTGACCGACCTGACCCAGATCGAGATACTGCTCGCCCTCGGCCTCGGATCGCACCAGCATCTTGCGCGCCCGGATGAGCCCTCCGTCCTGGCCGGTCAGACCGACCGCCTTGCCGCCTGCATGATTGATCAGTTCGACGATTTCCTTGTTGACCTGGCCAGCAAGCACCATCTCCACGATATCCATCGTCTCGGTATCAGTGACCCGCATGCCCTGCACAAACTCGCCCTTCTTTCCCACCCTGGACAGAAGATTCTCGATCTGCGGCCCGCCACCGTGAACCACCACGGGCAGGATGCCGACCAGACGCAGCAGAATGATGTCGCGCGCAAAAGAGCGTTTGAGGTGCTCCTCGGTCATGGCGTTGCCACCGTACTTGATGACCACCATCTTGCCGTGGAAACGACGGATGTACGGGAGAGCCTCGGCAAGCACTGCCGCCTTGGTGGCAGCGTCGGGTCCCTTTGCAGCTGGCGTGGATGAGTCGGTCATGATGAGGGGATGGGATGTCGTTGGAGAGGGCGTCGGGGCGGGATGCACTACACTTTGACCGATTGTAAGCACGGGCGGCGGGTTGTTGCGGTGGTCTCCCGGGCTGGACACTCTCAACCCAGCGCACCATTGCCACCGTCTTGAAAAATCTGCTCATCGAAATCGCACGTCATGGCCCATGGCCATTGCGACCCGGCGTCACGACAGCGGCAACCGACAACATCACCCTGGCCTACGCAGCCTGCGCGATCGCGGGGATCCTGACGGGGTGCCTTGCAGCCGTCACATTCCTGCTTGGAGCTCTGGTGCTGCCGGCGCGGGTGGCGTTACTGATCAGCCTGTGCGTGGCGCTGGCCGCATCGATCCCGCGGCGCCAGCTGCATGGCTGGGCCCAGCCCCTGCGGGCAGGGCAGGGCCTGATTCTCGGCCTGTTCACCATCGCAAAGCTGGAAATGCTCTCCGAGGTGGATCTGGAATGGATCCCTGTGGTGATGATCTCTGCCAGCGCCTGGTCCCGCGCGGCGGCCCTGTGCGCGGTCCACCATCCGGTAACAGGGCTTCGTGCGGCATCAGGAAGCGCGCGTCTGGGCTGCGCGCTGCTGGGCATGTTGCCGCTGCTGTTCTTTGGCATCTGGCCGGAACCGGTATGGGGACTGTGGGTGGCCGCGCTGGTCACCCTGATCCTCGCCCGCGTGCTTCGACCCCTGACATGGGCCTCATCCATCGCGGTACGCTGGTCCGCCGGAGAGACTGTGTTCTGCCTGTGCGTTCTGCTGCTGATGAGTGCCGCTACCCTGAGCGAAATCGAGGGCGACGAGACGATTCCGGGGTCGTGATCCCGGAGGTTTGAAGCGAACCGGATCAGTCGCCGAATTGCCGCTGGCGCAATTCGCGACGCTGCTGGGCCTCGATGGAGAGGGTTGCGGTAGGTCGTGCAAGCAATCGCTGCAACCCAATCGGGTCGCCGGTTTCTTCGCAGTAGCCATATTCACCGGATTCAATCCGGGCCAGGGCCTGCTCGACTTTCTTGATCAGCTTGCGCTCGCGGTCGCGGGTGCGCAATTCGAGAGCGTGCTCTTCCTCGATGGTGGCGCGATCTGCCGGATCCGGCACCAGGACGGTCTCACGCAGGTGCTCGGTGGTTTCTCCGGCATTGCTTCGCAATTCCGACTCCAGCGCCCGCAACCGACGACGAAAGAAATCGAGTTGCGCAGGACTCATGTAGTCATCAGGAGATTGCGCGAGCAACTCCTTTTCAGATGCAATCGGAGTGAAAGAAACCGGGTTCATGACGGCGGGTATCCCAAGAACAGAAAATCCATGCTCATTGTAAGTAAATTCTTTTCCGTGCATCTGCCCCGGGGAAAGGCCGAGCCGAAGATGCCGCAACAGGAGCAGGACGCTAAGGCGTCAGACCAGGCACTGTTCGAGTCCGCGCAGGATTGTATCTCGCGGGAGTTGACGCCCGATGAACACCAGGCGCGACTCCCGCGGAGCGCCCGCCGGCCAGGGACGGCCCACGGTGCCGCCCATGAGCATGTGCACCCCCTGAAAGACCATCTGATTGTTGCTGCCGCGCACACTCAGTACGCCCTTGTATCGCAGCAACTGGGGTCCGTAGGCCTGCGACACGGCATTCATGAAGCCCTCGAAACGGTCCGCATCGAAAGGGCGTGAGGCCTTGAAAACAAAGGACTGGACATCGTCGAGATGATCGTGGCCGGCCTCGGTGTCCAGAAAGGATGGATCGATCTCCAGCGCCGCATTCAGGTTGAAACCCCGAATATCGAGGATCTCCTTCAGAGGTGTCTTTCCGAAATGCACCAGTTGCTGGGCCGCACGGGCATTGATCCGCAGGAGCCGGCGGCGCAGGGCATCGAGCGCATCCGCGGTTACGAGGTCACTCTTGGAAATCAGCAGTCGGTCGGCGAAACCGGCCTGCGCCTGAGCCTCCGGATGCTCATCGAGCTGTGCGGGGCCATGCAGGGCATCGACCACCGTGATCACGGCATCGAGAAGGTAGCGCTCGGCGACGTCGTCATCGACAAAGAATGTCTGCGCGACCGGCCCCGGCTCGGCAAGCCCCGTGGTTTCGATGATCACCCGGTCGAAGGTGATGTCGCCACTGCTGCGACGCTCCCACAATCGGGTCAGCATCTCGATGAGATCACCTCGCACCGTGCAGCAGATGCAGCCGTTGTTCATCTCGACGATGCGCTCCTCCGAGCCTTCGACGAGCAATTCGTTATCGATGCTTTCCTCGCCGAATTCGTTTTCGATGACCGCAATCCGCTCGCCGTGCTGCTCCTCCAGAATGCGCTTCAACAGCGTGGTCTTCCCCGCGCCAAGGAATCCGGTGAGGATGGTGACCGGGATCAGCTCCGGCGGGCTTTGTTGTACATGTGCTGCAGTCATGGGTGCTCCAGAATCAGGTCGACGAATCACCCGGGTCGCTTCTGCGTCGGGCGCGCGGGTGGGCGGCATCATAAACCTGTGCGAGCCTTTGAAAATCCAGGTGGGTGTAGATCTGGGTGCTGGCGATCTGGGCATGGCCGAGCAACTCCTGCACGGCACGCAGATCGCCGCTGGATTGCAGCAGATGGCTGGCAAACGAGTGGCGCAGCATATGCGGATGCACATGGGTCGGCATGCCCGCATGGCGCGCGTGCCGGGCAAAACGCTGCTGCACCGCCCGACCGCTCAGGCGACGGCCATCAGGCCCGACAAAAAGCGCCACCGCATCATGCAGCACCGGACTTTGCTGGCGACAGGCCAACCAGTCGGCGAGCGCCTCGCGTGCGGGACCGCCAAACGGCACGCGGCGCGCCCGTCCTCCCTTGCCCCTCACGAACACCTCACCCGCCTCCCAATCCAGCCAACCCCGGGCGTCATCCACAGCAGAGGCCGGCGGGCGACTGTCCAGGGCGATCAGCTCGGACAGCCGCAGGCCGCAGGCATACATCAGTTCGAACATCGCGTGATCCCGGCGCATGCGCATCTGCGCCAGATCCGAGCGCCGCGGGTGCCGTGCATCCGCAGGACCGGATGAATCGGCGCCGTGCGGCACGGTGGCAACGAAATGCACGGCACTGTCGACCGATAGCGCCTTCGGAAGCCGTCGGGGCGGCTTTGGCGGACGCAGTCCGAGTGCAGGATTGATCATCATCGACCGCCTGCCGGCGAGCCAGGAGAAAAAAGAGCGCCAGGCCGACAGCCTGCGCGAGATGCTGCGCGGCGCCAGGCCCCCGGCATGCCAGGATGCCATCTGCTGACGGATCTCGAGTGCGGCCAGCGTGCCCGGATCGCGCCCCGGGAAAGCTTTCAGCAGCAATGTCAGTTCGCGGCGATACGCGCTGACCGTATGGGCGGAAAGCCGCCGCTCTCCGGCAATCTGCCGCAGAAATGCGTCAACAAGTTCGCCGGGGTCGTGTGCGCCCTGACCGTCGCAGGCAGGGCCTGCGGCCGCAGCCGCTGCGGTGGCGGATGCCGCCGTATCAGCTGCGGGCCGAGGTGTTGCGGCAGAGGGCCGCACTCGCGATTTCACCGATACGCTCGAGAAAATCGACACCCATGTCGGGAGTGAAGCGCCGCGAATCCGGAGACCCCAGCAGCAGCACGCCGAATGCCTGCGGCGCCGCTCCGACACGAAGCGGCACGATCGCTACGGACTGACAATCCCGGCCGCCTTCCGGCAAAAGCGAAGAGGCCGCCGAGAGGCTGAGCGGACCACAGACCGGCATGCGCATGGCGTCGATCTGTCCGATGAAATCGGCTGTCGCCGGCATCACCCAGGGCTCGCGACTCATCGCGTCGGCTGGCCGCCAGATACGCAGGGCCACCGAGGGCACGCTGAAGATCCGGGCCAGGGAGTCTGCGGCGAGGGGCGGAAGGGTGCGGCTATCCTCGTGGAGCAGGAGGCTGCGCACCCAGCGCAGTATGGAGGCCGCGATGGCATCGTTTTCCTGCCCGTGACGCAGCAGCTCGGCAAGCCGAAGTTCCATGGACTTGATGCGATCACGCAGCACCGAGGCCTGGCGCTCGACCAGTGAAATCGCCCGCCCGGACTGCACATGCGGCACATTGATCTCGGACAGCAGGTGCGGGTGCGTTTCAAAGAAATCCGGGTTCTCGCGCAGGTAATCCTCCACCTGCCGCGCCGTAAGACGGCCGCTGGAACCGAGGGTCGGCTCTTTCTGGGTCACAGTTCAATTACTCCTTCGAAGACGGGTTCGGCAGGCCCGGTCATCATGACACGACCCTGCGGCGTGCCGGGCCAGGTGATCGACAAGATACCGCCACGTGTCGTCACCTGAACGGGCTGCTCGGCCGCAAGCCGGCCGAGCAGAATGCCACTGACCACGGCAGCGCATGCGCCCGTGCCGCATGACAGAGTTTCTCCGGCGCCGCGCTCGAATACGCGCAGGGCCACACCGCCGCCGGGGAGCAGGCGCGCAAAACCGGCATTGACACGCTGTGCGAAACGCGGGTGCGACTCGCACCAGGCACCCACCTCGGCTACCGGATGGTGGTCCAGGTCGTCGACCCACTGCACCGCATGGGGGTTGCCCATCGACACCACCGAGAACCAGAATGGCGCATGCCCCGGTGGTTCGAGTTGCCAGGTATCGGTGCGCCCCTCGTGGCGACTGGGCAGACCCGTGGGATCAAAACCGACATCCTGTGGCGACCATCGTGCCAGGCCCATATCGACCGTCACCGTGTTGTCGGGGTGAATGGTGGGGGCGATGATGCCGCTGCGGGTGCGCACCCGGATGGTGGCCTGACTGGCGAGACCGCGATCACGAACAAACCGTGCAAAACAGCGCGCGCCATTGCCGCACTGCTCAACCTCGGAGCCGTCAGCGTTGATGATGCGATAGACGAAATCGGCATCGTCGCTGGTGGATGCCTCGACCAGAAGGATCTGGTCCGCACCCACTCCAAAGCGGCGGTCTGCGAGCCGACGCCATTGCGCCAGGCTGAGGGCGACCGGCGTGCGGGTTGCGTCGATGACGACAAAGTCGTTACCCGCTCCCTGCATCTTGGTGAATGCGAGTTTCATGAATGTGAATTATCCATACACCGAGGGCTCCCCGGGCGGTCGCGTCTTGAAGCGGCGATGTGTCCAGAGATACTGCTCAGGCATCTCGAGAATGCGCTGCTCGATGAACCGGTTCATGCGCGTCACGCCCTCGAGAAGGCTCTCAACAGATTCATCGTTGGGGTGCTGCCAGCCTGGATAGAAGCGGGCCTCGTAGCCGTGCTCCGTCATGCGCGTGATCAGCGGCACCACCGTCGCGCCGGTGATGCGCGCCAGACGCACCACACTGGTCACGGTCGCAGCCGGCACGCCAAAAAACGGAGCGAACACGGCATCGCGTGGCCCCAGGTCCATATCGGGCAGGAAATAGATCGGAACACCGCGCCTGAGACAACGTGCGATCGGCGTCATGCCCTGCTGACGGGAGATGATCAGCGGGTCGTTGAAACGCGTTCGACCACGCACGGTCCACTCATCGAGCACCGGATTGGACTGGTGCGCGAATACGGACGCAAAATGACACTCGAGCTGCAGACGCACACCACCGGCATCGAGCCCCAGAAAATGCGGTGCGAGGATGATCACCGGCTGGCCCTGATGGGCCGTGAAATGCGCGATGTCCACGATGGCCACCCGGCGGCGCAAACGCTGCGCGCTGCCAAACCAGATTTCGAACCGCTCGAGAAACGCACGCGCATACAGCACCACATGCCGCCGTGCCACCTCGTAGCGACGCTGCTCATCCCAGTCCGGGAAACACAGGCGCAGATTGGTCAGCGTGACATGGCGGCGGTGGCCCCCGAAGCGAAAGGCGAGACGACCGACCAGCGTCGCCACCGCCCGCAGCAGCGGTCGCGGGCCAAGGGCCAGCAGTCGGCAGATCCACAGCCCGGTCCAGGTCACAAGGCGCAGCATCATGACGCCGACGGGGCCGAACGGATCGGCGGAGGCGGGGGCGCCCCGGCCGGCCGCTTGTAGCGGTTGTAGGCCCACAGATACTGCTCGGGCGCCCTGGCAATCTGTGCCTCGAGTGCCGCATTCATCCGAGAAGCGGCCTCTTCCGGAGAGCTGCGGTCGAAATCGGGGGAATCATTCCAGGGGGTCAGTTCCAGTTCCCAACCGGATGCCGTGCGGATGGCAAGCGCAAACATCAGCTGAGCGCCAGTGGCCTGCGCAAGCCTCAGTGGCAGTGTCATGGTGTACGCGGGTGCGCCGAAGAATCCCGCCCACACGCCCTCGCCACGTCCGGGCACCTGATCGGGCAGCATGCCGACAGCCTCACCACGGCGCAATGCCCGCAGCAGCTGTCGCACACCGGCCGCATCTGTGGGGGCGGTGTGCAGTCCCTGCATGGGGCGCAAACGCTCCATCAGACGACGCCATCCCGCCTGCCGCGGCGGCCGGTACAGCACGGTGATCGGCATGTGCAGGGAAAAGGCACGCGCCGACAATTCGAATGCACCGAGATGTGGGGTAAGAAAGATCAGCCCCCGACCCCGCTCACGCGCCGTCGCAAGAGCTTCATCCAGACCGTGAATCGGCATGCGTTGCGCTGCTGAAGGGTCGCACCAGATCCTGGGCAACTCGGCGGCAATCAGGCCTGCGTGCCCGACGGCCTGACAAAACGCACGGGACATCCGGGATGCGTCGCGGCGCATGTTCTGCCCAAGACGCCCGCTCTCGCAGGCCATCCGCCAGTTGCGGCGCATCATCACCCGATAGCGCGGAGAGACCATCCACACCAGCCAGCCCAGCATCAGGCCGATGACACGCGCACTCCACAGGGGTAGCCGGGCGGCAAGTTTGAAGAAGAAAATCATCTGCTTTATAGTCCGGCGTATCGCCGATTTAATTCACAACTTGCGGGGCGATGGGCGCAGCCAGAGTGTACGGCTTGTCCGGAAAAATTCCGCTAAAGCGTCCGCCTCTTCGCAACCTCCTCGCGTCAAGGTCCAGGCCGCTCTAGCGACCGCAAGTATCGGATCCAAACGCCATTGGGCAGGAGCAGGTTGCGATGTCGAAATCAGTTCTCTTCACCTCGGAGTCGGTCTCGGAAGGCCATCCCGACCAGGTCGCCGATCAGATCTCGGATGCCATCCTGGACGCCATCCTGGCCCAGGATCCGCGCTCTCGTGTTGCCGCGGAAACCCTATGCAACACCGGACTGGTGGTGCTCGCCGGCGAGATCACGACATCTGCCAACGTCGACTACATTCAGACCGCCCGCAACACGCTCAAGCGTATCGGCTACGACAACACCGACTTCGGCATCGATTACCGGGGTTGTGCGGTTCTGGTGGCGTATGACAAACAGAGCCCGGATATCGCCCAGGGCGTCAACAAGGCCTATGACAACGACCTGGATCAGGGTGCCGGGGACCAGGGCCTGATGTT
>CAYYDO010000029.1:0-374 GCA_964470595.1 uncultured Burkholderiaceae bacterium
TGCCCGCAACATCGATCAGATGCGCGGCATGCTGGTCAACCAGAAGGTCTGAGGCAAAGCCACAGCCCGACCCAGGCCCCAGAGGCCAGCGGCAGCGCTTCACCGCCGCCGCATCCCAAACCCGACCTCCACCACGGAGAACGTCGGGTGTCGCCGCTTTTGGAGAGTCAGGCTGTTTTGAGCAGCGGATTTCATTCACCCTCTGAAATGACTTGTTCAAGTGTGATTTGCTTTGTTGGTACCCGGGAAGCAGATGTCCGACCTCCTGTTGGCAGACTGTTTCTCGTCTTGCTCTTTGCTTGTTCCTAAACCTTTGTTTTTGTGGAGCCGTTTGTGTGGGTGTAGGGGGAGTTGCCCCTTGACCCAATTTCTGT
>CAYYDO010000029.1:384-16011 GCA_964470595.1 uncultured Burkholderiaceae bacterium
CCACGATGGCACCCGGTCGTGTGGAGGGCAACGGCATGGTCCCGCTCGGGGCGCCACGCGAGCAAGACCAAGCGGATCAGCAAGTCGCCCAGCAAATCTCCGAGTTGACCCCCGCCTTCGATCCTGCGGTGGTCACCAGGGCCGCAGAACAGGCGCGTGCAGCTCAACCCGATCTCAACCTCGATCGGTATACCCAGCCCACCAGGGAGATGATGCAGCGGGCGGCTGAGCAGATTCAGGGCTACCTGAGCGATTCAGGTCGTGACCTGAATTTCTTTGTGGATGATCAGGCGGGGTATTACGTGACCAAAGTGATCAACCCGAACAGCGGGGAGTTGGTGCGTCAGATCCCCCCGGACGAAACCCTGCGTATTGCCCGCAGCATTCAGAATATGCCGGCTCTCCAGGGCCTGCTGGTGAATCAGCGCGCCTGACCTTGGCACGGACTTTGCTCTGATTCCTTCGTCGAGTTAAACAGTGGTCGCGTTGCGACCGTAATTCGACAAAGAGATGGTGCGAGCACGCACCATGTTCCGGAGCGTTAGGGAGTCTGCGTAGTGGCAACCACAGGTGCGACGTCAAGTGTGATCAATGTCCAGGCCATTGTCTCGGGCCTGATGGATGTCGAGCGCCGGCCGATTACCAAGCTCGAAACCCAGATCGAGGACAAGTCGTTTGTCATCAGTGCGCTGGGTGCTTTCAAGAGCAAGGTGTCGGTACTGGAGTCTGCGGTCAAGGCGATTCAGACGCCGACGGTGTTCGCGCAGAAATCGTCCTCGTCCACTGATGCGACAAAAGTGTCGGCTACGGTAACGAATGCCGCTTCCACCGGTTCCTATACGGTAAAAGTTGCCCAGACCGCATTGGCGGCAACTTATTCCATGTCGGGTTTTACCGCATCCAACCAGGCCATGGATCTCTCGGGATTCTCGCTCGAGGCCGCTGGAAAAACGTTTGAGCCCCGATACGCCAAGATCACGGGGGCGAGCAACTTCAGTACTGGCGACAGCATCCGCATGACCTTGACCGGCGGGCAGACGCAAACCTTCAGCGTCACGACCCAGCGGACTGCCGCCGAGGTGGCCAGCGGTATCAATGCCGCCGTGGTGTCCGGAAGTCTCACCGGCGTCACGGCCTCCGTTGCTGCCGATGGGAAGCTGCTCATCACCTCCTCGAATGCCATTCAGGGGGTGTCTGCCGAGGTGAAAACGCCGGGTTACCAGGATTTCGGCAGTGCGCAGACCTATCAGGCCGGCGATCAGATCAAGTTCACCGCGGGTGCAGCGCCCGAGCAGGCCTTCACGCTCACCACACAGACCACTGCCGCTCAGGTGGCAGATGCCATCAACACAGCAGTGGGTGCAGGGACACTGAGTGGCGTGCGCGCCTCGGTCGTTGACAACAAATTGCGCTTGAGCACGATCAATGTCGACCTGGGCATTACTGGTCTGAAGCATGACCGCAGCGGCACGGTGACCAATGGACAGGCGGCTGTGCCCGCTGGGACGCCGACAGTCGATAACACCACGCAGGAAGGTCTCATCAAGACGGCCACCGTGACCGATCTCAAGAACTGGGTCAATGCGCTCAAGACCGATGCTCAGGCCAGCCTCGTTCAGATTGGAACCAACGACTTTACGCTCACCGTCACGGCAAAGAAAACCGGAACAAGCAACGACATCGTCGTCTCCGGAGTTAAATCTGCGGCTACCCAGGTCGATACCGTCACGCTTGATGGCAGCTACATCGCGGGTGACACCGTATCCCTGACAGTCAATGGAGTGGCTCTGCCCGCGTACACGGTCACCGCCAACAATCTCACGGTCAACAACGATGGCACGGGTGGGGTTGCCTCTGCGGCGCAGATTCGCGCCAACATCGCCTCCAGTATGGCGACCTCCTTCAATGCGAGTCTCGACCCCGCGCATACTTCGGTTACAGCATCCGCCTCTTCCGGCGTTCTCACGCTGACGGCTGATGTCGCGGGTACTGCATTTACCTCGTCGGTTTCGGATACATCGGCTTCCGGAACAGCCGTGCAGGCCAATGTCACGGCAAATGTTCCGCCGGTCAACTTTACCGTGGGTCAGACGCAGGCAGCACGGGATGCAGTTCTGTCAGTGAACGGTATCGGAGTGATTCGGGCCTCCAATCAGGTCAGTGATGTCGTCGATGGTGTGACCTTCAATCTGAACTCCGCCGTGGTTCCGACCGGGGGTGCGATCACATCAATCACACCGACCACCTTCAGCGATGCCAATGTCATTACCTCATCGGTCACGGTCAGTGCGGGTGCACAGGATCTCTCTGGTGAGGCCTTGCGCGATATTGCCAATGCCTACAATGCGGTGATCGATTTCTACAAGGAGCAGTCGAAGGCGTCCTCGATAGCCTCCGAACGCGGATTGCTCAGCACGGATGGCACCTTGCGCTCCTTTGTGGACAGATTCCGCTCCATGTTCGGCCTTGGTATTCGTCTTCAGGACGGCTCCACGCTCAGTTTCGGGAGTCTCGGTCTGGACCTTCAGCGTGACGGCAAGATTGTTGTCGACGAGGCCAAACTGAGTGCTGCGGTTTCCAACAATCTGCAGTCGAAGCTTGCCGAGGGGGTCACTGTCGGTTACGAGAGTGGCACCTCCAGTCTGGCCAGTTTTCTGACTCAGTCTCTGTCATCTCGGGGTGTGGTGTCTTTACGTATCGCCGAGGTCGAGACGCAGCAAGACAGGCTTACCGATCGCAAGATTGATCTCGAGTCTGCTCTGGCGACGACCCAGGAACGCTATCTTCGGAAGTACGCTTCACTCGATGCCTTGCTGACCCGCCTTCAGGTGGTCAGCAATGGTCTTTCCAGTGCCATTGAAAGTCTTGTCAACAGCCAGAAAAGCTGATTTTTCGTGAGGGAATGATGACCATGAACGCCCGTGCCTTGAATGCCTACAAGAATGTTGACACCCAGACGGCGATTACCGAGGCGTCGCCCATCGAATTGATCGTTCTGGTCTATGCCAGACTGATCGACAACTTGCGCATGGCGCAAAAGGCCATGGAAGAGGGCAAGGAGACGGCCGAGTATGTCGGCAAGTCGATTGATCTCATTCAACAGGGGCTCGCCGCTGCCCTCGATACCGACAAGGGCGGCGATATCGCAGCCAATCTCGGGGCGCTCTACGACTGGTCGATCCGGGAGATTCTCAAGGCACGCATCAAGAACAACCCCGCGATGTTGTCTGGCGTGATCGAGGTGTTCCGCAACCTCGAATCGGCCTGGGCCGAGATTCACCTGATGCGCTCCAATTCAACAGCAACCCAGGCCTCCCGAACCGTCCACATATCCTCGCTTCAGCCTGCACCAGTGACCTGAATCCGGCGTTATCCTTGGGTCAGGAGACGACCCGATGCAGGTTCCACCCATCATTCCGAAGCCGACAGCGCTTCCCCCTCAGGAACTCAAACCGGAGCCGGTGGTACGCACCGCGCCGGTGGTCATGGTGGATTCAGCGGTGAAACTCGATCCGAGTCTCCTGCTGAAGACACCCGTCCCTGTCTCTCAAGGCCCGCAACTTCCGCAAAATGCCCGTCCCTCTGTTGATCAGACCGGGCCGGTGTATGTTTCACCCGAAATTCCACTCGATCCGGAGGTCGCCGCCCACACCGCGCGTGTGACCGCACAACTCGGTCGCGCGGAGGCAGGCCCTCATGTGGTGAAGTGGCCTCTGCCACCAGAGCTTCAACAGTTGCAGCAACGTTTCCCCAATCTTTCGCTGGCCACACAACCGAAAGAGGCCCTCGACCTCCTGCGTTTGGGTATCGAGAGATCGCCCATGCTCGCAATCTCCGGTTTTGCACAGGCAGTCGGGCTGGGTCGCGAGAAACCCAATGTGCGGGTCCCTGCGCGCTCCGGTGCTGACGCTGCTGGTCCGGACGCACCACAGGGAGTGCACTCCCGAGCCGAGACGACCTCCCAGAGCAGTTCCCAGGTTGCCGCCGATTTCCTGCGCCGTCTGCCGGAGAGGAACTCCACCGAACTTCAGGCTGGTCTGGCACTGCTGCTTCATGGGCAGATGCAGTGGCAGGGCCAGTTGACTCCCCAGGTGCAGGCCCGGATCCTGCGTGAGGATACCTACCTCGAGGATCCCGATCACCCCGGCGGCGCCCTGTCCAAGGGTACGCGCATCACGATCGACGCCGATCTTCCCACGCTGGGGCGCATCACCATCCGGGGTTTGCAGATCGGTGAGTCCGTCAGCGTTTCGGTTCTGCCTCAGAAGCAGGGGCAGTCAGTGCTGGCCCGCCATCTGGGCGAGTTGCGGCAGCATCTCAGTGAGATGGCGCTGCCGGCCGTTCAGGTCAGGCTGCAGACAGAAGACGGAGAGGACATCATCGATTCCACATCGGCCAGGCCGGGCGGCTCGTCATGACTGCTGAATTGCTGAACAAGCGCGCCGTCGCGCTGCGCTACGAGCAGAACGCGGCGGCTCCCAGGGTCGTGGCCACGGGCTCGGGTTTTGTTGCCCAGACCATCATCGATCGTGCCAGGGAATACGAGGTACCGATTGCGATCGAGCCCGAGCTGGTGGAATTGCTCGTTCAGCTCGACCTGAATCAGTTGATTCCTCCTGAACTCTACGCCGCAGTGGCCGAGGTGTTGGCCTGGGCCTATCAGGTGGATGGGATGACAGCAGAGGATGTGCGCAAACAGCGTGAGGCCGGGCAGGCAGAGGCAAAGTCAGCCGGCAGAAAAAGCCGTTGAGTCAGAATTGTCGGGCGAGAAACCGGCCGGGAAGTCGGTTCGGGTATCAGACCTGCAGATTGGTCACGTCGCGATAGGCTTCGACGAGCTTGTTGCGTACGGCGATCATGCCCTGAAAGGCGACGTTCGCTTTCTGCAGGGAGACCATCACTTCTTCAAGGGACATCTCCTTGGCGCCGAGCTGGAAAGCCTGTGCCTTTGCCTGAGCCGAGTTCTGGGCATCGCTGACCTGCTGTACAGCCTCTTTCAGAACGGCACCAAAATCGACGCCTGTGCCACCCTGGGTGGAGACTCCCGTGCCGCCGATCGGCATGCGCGGATCGCCGGCGACCGGCCTGCCCTGGGCCATCTCGGCCATCGCCTGCATGCGGGCCATCACGCTGTTCATGTTTTCGATACTCATGGCATCAAGTCTAGGTTAATCCTTGTCTGAATAAAAGCCCCGTTCCCGGTAATCCTTGAGCTTGTAACGCAAGGCGCGCTCGGATATGCCAAGAATCTCGATCGTTCTCTTGCGATTTCCTCCGGTACTTTTCAGCACTCTGAGGATGTGCTCGCGTTCCACCGTTTCGAGATCCGCTCCGGGGTTCGTGGATATATAAGCAATTTCCGGGCCAGTCTCTGCATCGGTCATCGACCAATTCGGCAGACTCTCCCCGGCTTTTGAATTTACGGTCGCCTTGTCGCCCGGCGTTAGATTCTGCTGGGCTGGAGCCTCGTTCAGGGAGACTGCTGCGCCCGCAATCGTGGATGTTACAGAGGCCGGGGCCGGACTTGCCGTCTGCCGCAATTCCAGGTCATCGGGTTCGATGCATGCGCCATCACACAGCAGCAGCGCCCTCTGGATGGCATTTTCCAATTCCCGGACATTGCCGGGCCAGGTATGGCTCTCGAGTGCCTTTCGGGCTGCCGATGACAGCGAGAGGCCGGGTCGCCCCATTGTCTGGCCATAGCGATCGAGGAAAAGTTCGGCCATGGGCAGGATATCTTCCGGCCTTTCCCGCAAAGGTGGAATGGCGATTGGAAACACGGCGAGCCGGTAGTAGAGATCCTCGCGAAACCGGCCTGCCGATACCCTCTCGAGCAGATCCCTGTTGGTCGCAGCGATGATGCGCACGTCGATTTCCTGGCTGCGGTTGGAGCCGATTCTCTCCACCACGCGGTCCTGAATCACCCGAAGCAGCTTGGCCTGCAATTCGATCGGCATCTCGCCGATTTCGTCAAGGAACAGCGTGCCCCCGTTCGCGGTCTCGAACTTTCCCTCCTGGGCCTTGTTCGCGCCGGTAAAGGCGCCGCGTTCGAAGCCGAACAGCGTTGATTCGAGCAACGTCTCCGGTATGGCTGCACAGTTGATTGCCACATAGGGTTTGCCGGCCCGTGGCGAACGCGCATGGACCTGTCTTGCGAACACATCCTTGCCCACGCCGCTCTCACCGGTCAGAAGTACCGTCGCATTCGTGGTGGCCACGCGCTGGCAGCGGGACAGTACGGCGAGGGTCGTGGGTGACCTTGCAACCAGCGCGCTTGCGGATTCACCCGCCGGGGCGAGTTGCGCTGCTGGCTGGTAGCGTGCGATCACGCCCACCAGATGTTCGGGCTGGAACGGCTTGATCAGAAAATCGCGCGCACCGCTTTGCAGGGCTTCCACGGCCAATCGCGCCTCGGCGAAGGCGGTCATGATGACCACCGGCAATTGCGGCGCTTTCTTGTGGATCGACCTCAGGAGTGTCATGCCGTCCATGCCCGGGAGCTTGAAGTCGGACACGATCATCGAGAACTCACGCTCTCCAAGAGCCAACATGGCCGATTCCGCATCCTCGAAGGCGATGTGGGCAATCTGATGCAACTCCAGGGTGACGCATATTGCTTCGCGCAGATCGGCATCGTCTTCGACAATCATTACAGGCAACGGGGACATGACGGCTTTCTTAGAGGGTCACAAGGCAAGGCAAGGTCAGGGTGAATCGTGCCCCCCCTTCCTTGCGGTTGGTGGCGCTGATCTCGCCGCGATGGGCCTCGATCGCATTACGGGCAATCGAGAGTCCGAGACCTGTACCGTTGACCCGGCTGGTCGTGAAGGGTTCGAAAATGGAGTTCAACATGTCCTCCTCGATCCCCGGGCCCTGATCATCGATCACGATACGGACCCGTCCGTTCTCCGCAATGCACCGCAGGTGAATCTCGCTTCCCTTGGGCGATACCTGAAGCGCATTTTCGAGAACGGCGACCAAAGCCGAGACGATCGTGTCTCGTTCCACATTGAGTTCACTGGGCTCACCCGAGAGGCTCACCGTGAACCCAACGCCGTAGCGCTCGCAGACCGGACGGATGGCCTGCTCGGCGTCATCGAGCAAAACCGCCACCGGAACGCTGGCGGTTTTCTGAGGCCGCTGGCGCACGAATGCAAGCATCCGGGTGGTCAGTTTTTCGAGTGAATCCAGTTGCCGGCGCAACTTTGCCGCCATGTCCCGTTGCCGTTCTGGCGCGAGCAGCGGATCGGTCAGGTGCCCCGCGTAGAGCGTGGCGGTCGCCAGCGGTGTGCGTAACTGATGCGCGATGCTTGCCGCCATCTGGCCCATGGATGCCAGTTTGGACTGCCGTTGGGACTCGGCATGCTGGGCCAGGCTCTCGGTGATGTCCTGAATCTGCAGGATCCGACGGTCGCCAAAAACCACTTCCTTGATCTGCACCGTCTTGCTGGCGGAATCGGTTCGGGTCTGGAATTCGCCGGCAACCGGCGTCGCGGACCAGTCTTCCGGTATTTTCCAGGTATCCCCCTCCTGCACCGAGGGCAGCAGGTTTCGGGCGGCCGGATTCAGCTCCCGGATACGCCCGTCCTCGATGACCAGCACACCGGCAGGAAGTGCCGAGAGCAGGGCGGCCATGCGCTGATTGGCATCGGCCAGGTCATTCGAGAGCCGGTTGACCTGATTCTGCAGTGCACTTTGCTGGGCTTCGAGGTCCTGTGAAGCCTGCAGAAACAGCCTGAAAGCCTCTTCGAGCTGGGCATTGCTGGGGCCGGCGGTCTCGTGGGTGACGGTCGTGGACAATGGCGCGTTCCTTGCTAGATCAGGTTGGGGGCGTTCGTGGGCCTGGTATTGACGCCGCAACTTTTTGGTGTCATAACGCCTACAATTTAACGCACTACTTTAACTTTGCACTACAAATCGACTGGCAGGCAAGGTGGCTGAAAATATTCAACCCTCGGATGCGAATGCGGCCGTTCTGAGCATAGGTGGCGCCTCGGCACAGGCTCCGGGGGCGGGTTCGGCTGCGGATCCAGCGGTAAAATATTCCGTTGAGTCGGTGCGCAGTTCCTCTGACGCCTTCCGGAAGACGTCCGATCGTCTGAAGTCGCTCCCGATGTCCCAGAAGGCCATCCTGGGGGGCGGGCTTCTCTTTTTCCTGCTGATCATCCTTTTTTCGCTCTTTTCCGGAATGAAGGATGAGTACCGCATCCTTTTTTCCAATGTCGATGAGCGTGACAGCGCGGCAATTGTTGCGTCTTTGCAACAAATGGGTGTCCCTTATAAATTCACCGAGGGCGGCGGGGCCCTGATGGTTCCCGGAAAATCCGTTCACGAAACCCGTTTGCGTCTCGCGGGGCAAGGTTTGCCGAAATCGGGGTTTGTCGGATTCGAGTTGCTGGAAAACCAGCGCCTCGGCACCAGTCAGTTTGTCGAACAGGTCAACTATCAGCGAGGCCTCGAGGGCGAGCTTGCGAAGAGCATCTCATCGCTCTCGCTGGTGAAATCGGCCCGTGTCCATCTTGCCGTGCCCAAGCAATCGGCCTTCGTGCGCGAGCAGCAGCGGCCGACGGCTTCGGTGGTGCTTCAGCTTCACCCGGGGCGTTTTCTGGATCGTCAGCAGGCCCTGGCCATCACGCATCTGGTGGGTTCCTCCGTTCCGCAGATGGGCCCGCAGGATGTGACCATTCTCGATTCCGAGGGCAATCTCCTTTCGCCCAATCCGGATCGTGCAGCGGCAGGCCTGGATTCCTCGCAACTCAAGTATGTCCAGGAAATCGAGGCGGCATTGTCCAAACGTGTGGCCAGCATTCTCGAGCCGATTACCGGCAAGGGGAATGTCAAGGCACAGGTCACACTCGATATGGATTTCAATGAGCTGGCGCGGACCCAGGAGGCCTTCGGCAAGAACACGCCCCCCAATCCTGGCGCCATTCGCAGTCAGCAGAGCATCCAGTTCGAGGGCAATACGCCGTCGACTGGCGGGATTCCTGGCGCACTGACCAACCAGCCGCCGCGCAACGCCCAGGCCCCGATTCAGAAGGGGGCTGCGGGTGCTGGCGCGAATGATCCACGGGTGCTCAATGCCCCTGGTGACGCCAATTCCGCGATGACATCGCGCAATGAGCTGACCACCAACTACGAGGTGGATCGCACGATCGAGTACCTCAAGCGTGCAAAGGGAGAGTTGCGGCGCGTGTCGGCTGCGGTCGTGGTGAATTACAAGTCCCAGACCGACAGCAAGTCGGGGGATGTCAAACTCATCCCCTATCAGCCACAGGAACTCCAGCAGATGATTGCGCTGGCGCGGGATGCCGTTGGTTTCCGCCAGGATCGCGGGGATTCGGTCAGCGTGGCCAATATTCCCTTCAGTCCTGAACCATCGGAGATC
The DNA here is from genome assembly GCA_964470595.1 of uncultured Burkholderiaceae bacterium. GTDB lineage: Bacteria > Pseudomonadota > Gammaproteobacteria > Burkholderiales > Burkholderiaceae_A > Lacustribacter. The sequence goes on from CAYYDO010000029.1 coordinate 9,773, forward strand.
ATCCCCTTCTATCGTGACCCGGGTTTCATCGAACTGACCAAGGAAATCGCCAAGTTCGCCCTGGTAACTGCGGCGCTCGCCATTTTCTTCTTTGTGGTGGTGAAACCGATCCTCTTCCCGCCCGAGGTCAAGGTGGTCATGCAGGAAGAGGTCATCGAGGATGAACTCGATGAGCGCATGAAAGCCGAGTTGGCCATGCTTTCGCCCGAAGCCCGCGAGAAGAAACGCATGGAGATCGAACTCGCTCGCGAGAAGGCGCGTCAGGAGGCCGAGGAGCGGCGGCGCAAGATTGCGGATGCCCGCACCATGGCCGAGGAAGAACGTGCCCGCAAGGCCAAGGAAGCCCAGCGCGAATACGAGGAACTCGTCCAGTATGCGCGCGACTTCGTCGCCAAGGAGCCCAGGGCGGTATCCGCAGTATTCAAGGCATGGATGGCCGTGGACGCCCAGCGGGCCGGAGGCGATTCCGCCTTGCCAGCCGGGCCTGTCTGAGCGAGATGACTGAATGCCGGCAGAAGCGGATCTTGATCAGCCGATATCCCTGGCCGATGCGCTTGGTCGCGGTGTAGATGCATCAAAGAGAGCGATGGAAGAAAGCGAAGAAGAACTAGCCAACCCGATGTCGATCGCGGATGCCCTCAAGGAGGGGGTTCGCTCGGCTGGTTCCGGGGTGGCGACGTCGATTGATCAGCTCGACGGCGCATCCAAGTGCGCGGTTCTGCTGCTCGCAGTGGGCGCCGAGGCTGCTGCCGATGTGCTGCGCCTGCTCACACCGGTCGAGGTGCAGCAGATTTCATCGCGTATGGCCACGGTGCGGGCCCTGTCGCGGGAACTGGTCACTGTCGTGCTGCGCGAATTCCGTGATTCCACCGCAAACAATGCGCAGGTCACCTTCGATACCGATTCCTTCATGCAGAACATGCTGAGCAAGGCGCTCGGCAACGAGGGGGCCTCGGATCTGCTGGGCAAGCTCGAGTCCGCCATCGATATGTCCGGTGTGAAAGCCTTGAAACGCATGGAGCCGGATGTGCTCTATGAGATGATCAAGAACGAGCACCCGCAGGTGATTGCCACCGTGATGGTGTTTCTCGAGCCAGCTCATGCCGCCGCGACGGCGAAGCTGTTCCCGGATGCCATTCGTGATGAACTCATGCTGCGAGTGGCGCTTCTGCAGAAAGTCCAGCCTGCAGCGCTCAAGGAGTTGAACGAGGTCATGTCGCGCGCCATGGAGGGATCCAGCGATACCCGCCGCAATACGGTGGGCGGTATCGTGCCGACTGCCGAGATCCTGAACTTCCTGTCTGGCGGCATGGACAAGGAGGCTCTGAAGAAGATCGCCGAGCACGATCCCGAACTTGCCCAGCAGATCGTCGAGCAGATGTTCACCTTCGAAGACCTCATCGAGATCGACGATCGTTCGCTGCAGACGCTTCTGCTGGAGGTTCCGCAGGACACACTGGTGGTCGCCCTCAAGGCCGCCAGTCCCGATCTCAAGGAAAAGTTCTTCAAGAACATGGCGCGTCGCGCGGCCGAGGCGGCCAAGGAAGATCTCGAGACCCGCGGTCCCATGCGTATTCAGGACGTCGAGGAACAGCAGAAGGCGGTTCTCATCGTCGCCCGTGGTCTGGCCGACGAGGGCCGAATCCAGCTGCAGCGCGGCAAACAGGCTGATCAGTTCGTCTGAACCCCATGGCCTACTCCCTGGATTCCGTCTACAAAGCGGCCGAGGAGAGTCGGGCACGCCGTGCTGCCGAAGAGGCGGAAATGGAAAAGGAGCTCTCCGCTCCGCTGCGCGTCTGGAAACCGCCGTCATTTGATCCAAAGCCCCGCAATGAGTCGCTTCGCTTGCCGCTGCCAACGCTCGAGGAAGTTGAGGCCATCCGCGAGGAGGCTGCTCGCCTCGGCATGGAGTCAGGTTACGAGGCGGGGCAAGCCGAGGGGCGCAAGGAGGGCTATGCCGCTGGCCACCTCGAGGGTATGCAGAAGGGTCACGAGGAGGGATATCAGGCCGGCTATGATCAGGCGCGAGAGGAAATCTCCCGACTGACCGATGCGCTCAGCGTGATTCTCGAGGCGATTCAGGAACTGCCAGAGGCCATGGGCGAGCCGATGGTCGAACTCTCCTATCGAATCGGTGAAAGACTGTCCGGAAAAGAGGGGATGGATCGCGGGCCTTTCGAAACCGCTGTTCAGGAGGCCCTGATGCGTCTTCCGCGTCCTGGTGAGCAGCTCTTTTTCAGAGTGCGCCAGGAGGAGGCGGATGCCTGGCGGCGCGCTCTCGACGACCCCGGCCTGCCCTTCCGCTGCACCATGGTCTTCGACGAGAGTCTTCCTCCGGGTCATGCCTTTGTGGAGTCACAGGGGACCCGGATCAATGTCGGCAAGCAGGCGCGCCGTGCGCTCGTGCGCACCGCGCTCGGTCTCGATGCACCCGCAGAATAGTTTTTCCTCCGAGCGTCTCGGCCTGGCTGCAGGCAAACTGACCGCCATGCCCATGTCCGTTCGGGAAGGCCGCATCGTCAGGGTGTCCGGTCTGCTCTATGAGGTCGAGGGTCTTCCCATGACCATTGGTGACAGAGCCACGGTGAGCGTATCGCGCGATCTCACGATCGAGGCCGAGTGCATCGGCTTTCATGGCTACACCACCTATCTCATGCCGGTGGATCCAACCGAGGCGATCGCGCCGGGGGTGCCGGTCTATCCCCTGGGCACACCGTTTTTCGACGGTAGCCGTTTTCGGGTCCCATCCACGCTGGAGGCGCTTCCTCTCGGCGAGAGCCTTCTTGGTCGAGTGGTGGACGGTTTTGGCAGACCGATCGATGGCAAGGGTGTCGATCTGTCGGGTCCGCATGGCACGCCCACGCGTCGCGTCAATCCGCTCGACCGGGCACCGATTCGGGAACCCATGGATTGTGGCGTACGCGCGATCAACGGCACGCTGACCATCGGTCGTGGTCAGCGGATCGGTATTTTTGCCGGTTCGGGCGTTGGCAAAAGCGTTCTGCTCGGGATGCTTGCCCGCAATTGCGTCGCGGATGTCATGGTGATCGGTCTGGTGGGCGAGCGGGGCAGGGAGGTGCGCGAGTTCTGCACCGATACGCTTGGTGAGCGCGCACTTGCCCGTTCGGTCGTCGTTGCTGCGCCAGCCGATGCATCGCCGCTGGCCCGGGTGCGTGGCGCGTCCTATGCCACCGATGTGGCCACATGGTTCCGTGACCAGGGACGCCATGTCGTACTGATCATCGACTCATTGACCCGGTTTGCAATGGCACAGAGGGAGATCGGATTGAGTCTCGGCGAGGCACCCGTATCCCGGGGTTACACACCGAGCGTGTTTGCGAAGATGCCCGAACTGGTGGAGAGAGTTGGTAACGGTGATCGGGAGGATTCCTCGATCACCGCGTTCTATACCGTGCTCCTCGAGGGGGACGACATCCATGACCCCGTTGCCGATACGGCCCGAGGCATTCTTGATGGACACATCTTTCTCTCCCGCGATCTTGCCGACAGTGGCCACTACCCGGCAATCGACATCGAGAAATCCATTTCGCGGGTGATGCCCAAGGTGACTGCCCGGGATCATCAGGCTGCGGCGAGGCGTTTCAAATCGCTGTATTCCCGCTACATGCGGGGGCGGGAATTGCTTTCCATGGGCGCATATGTCGCAGGTGGCGATCCGGAACTCGATATCGCCATCAAGGTCTGGCCGCAGGTTCAGGCTTATCTGCAGCAGGACGCGGATGACTCGCTCGGGATGGAACGATCCATTTCCGAGTTGATGAAGATTACTGCCGCGGCAGGTGCCAAATGAGTCGCGCCATGTCGGCACTTGCCCGTCTGGCCAAGGTTCGCCAGGACATGGCCATGGCGCAGGCACGCCGGATCGCTGCCGAGTTCGCCAAGGCACGTGATCTCAACGAACAGATCGTTCAGTTTGCCGACGAATACGGCAACGCCGCGATGGAACATGGCAAACAGGGAATCTCGGTTGCGGCCCTCAACGACACCCTGGCCTTTCGGGCGCGCCTGCTTTCCGGTGCGCGTGAACAGGAACTTGCGAACGCCCAGCTTTACCGGCAACTGCAGGACGCCAACAAGCGCGCTTTCGCTGCCAAGATGAAGTCAGAGGGGCTGCAGAAGGCCCTTGCACGGCGCAAGGCCCAGGCGCGTCACCATGCTGAGGCCAGCGAATGGCGGGAGATTGAAGACGGTCTCAGCCATCGTCGATCCGTTTTCTCTCCAGCGCCATCGGCAAGTCATCAGGGTTCTGGCACGAAAGATGCTTAGGTAGGTTCAACTTTCCTTGAGAGAGGTTGAACTGAAATGGCTTTGAATCAGATCGCCGGTGCATCTTCCCAGTCTGCGGCACGCGCTGCCGCCATGGACCCTGTCTCCGCTGCCCTTGGAAGCGATGCCATGGCATCCGATGCTTCATCGGACCAGCCGATCGCACCGTTTGCCGCCGAGCTTGCTGCAGCGATGGAGGATGGCGGGCAGAGTTTGCCGGCCGATGTCGGCGGGCAGGAGCTGCTGATGGCAAGTCTTGCCGCAGTTCAGCAGGTACAGCAGATTACTGATCCTGCAGCGGCTGTTCCCGCCGCTCAGCCCGATCAGATCATGCTTCTGGCAGCTGTCCCGGGACTTGTTCAGGGTCAATCGACTGCGGTCGAGGTTGCGGGCATATCCACAGAGGGTGTGACAGCCGATTCCGTCAGCATTCCCGTCGCCGCGGACCCGACCGGTACAGGCACGCCCAATATGTTGCCCGGGCTGACGGTGAACGCATCATCCGTATCAGCGGAAGCTCCCGACGCGACGGCGCTTCAGGCTGCTGCCTCCCAACAGACGACTGCCAGCGGCACTGCGAATTCTCTGGCTGTCGCTGCGGCCGCTTCCGCTGGAGTGTCGACCGGTGTCGCGGGCACGAGCCAGCAGACCCCGTCGACTGCGCCCAGCGGCGCGACATTACAGACATCGGTCCCCACGGCCTCGCCGGATGCTGTCCAGCCAGCCGTGTCCGGAGCGGGTGGACAGGCGTCCGGGCAGGCTGGCGCAGATGATCATTCATCCACTGCAGATCAGACCGCTCTTGCCGCGACCGTGGCGCAGCAGGCAGTCGTCCAGGGCGAGGCAGGCACAGCCAAGGGCACATCAGCTGCTCCGGTCAATCTCTCCAATGACGGTAGTCCCCTCATTGCCTCAACCCGGGTGGGTGCCGAGGCTGGCGTGGCTGCGGATGCGGCGCGTCAGAACGGAACGCGAATCGATGGACCGACTGCGGTCAGCAGCACCCAGGCTGCAGAGGCGGCTGCAAGGGCGGATAATCGGCTCGAAGCTGCACGGGCATCGCTTGGCTCTGGCGCCCTGAATGTGGAGGTTCTCAAACTGACGCGGCAGGGCGGCGGGCGTGCGGTTCTTGAGGTGACACCGCCCAACCAGGGTCCGATCCGGCTGGATCTCCAGCTCGATGGCGCGGGGCGCGCGAGTCTCGTGATCGAGGGTCTGAGCGATTCGATGAAGGCCAGACTCGAGAGTACGGCACATTTCTTGCGTCAGGACATGGCACAGCTCGGACTTGCTTTGAACCTGGAGATGCGTGAACGTAACGACCAGAATGCGATGGCACAGGCGTTTGCCCAGGGTCAGTCGGGACGTGGCGGTCAGGGAGGGCGCGAGGCGACCGGTTCGGCATCTGGCGGGAACTCCCCGGCATCCCGGAACATGGCCCCGGCGGGTCGGTCCAACGCTGTCGAGGACGGCATCCATCTGGTGGCCTGACTTATCTGGAATCAACTTGAGAGAGCATCATGGCTGAAGAAAATGTACTGAATGAAGACGCGGCTGCGGCAGATGCAGGTGGTGACGCAGAGGCGCCGAAACCAGGCCCGAAGAGCAAGAAGAAGCTGATCATCATTGCGGTGGCAGTGCTGGTGCTGCTCATTGGTGGCGGTGTTGGATTCTTCTTCTATTCGAAATCCCAGGTAGAGGCCAAGCGCAAACAGGCTGAACTCGAGGCCACGCCCGAATATCAGTTGAAAAAGCAGATGGAATTCCGCAAGGAAAACCGGCCGCCGAAGTTCCTGCCCATGGACGAGTTCACTGTGAACCTGCCGGGCCGGGGTGGCGAGCACTATCTGCAGACCAAGATCACACTGCGGATTGGCGACTCCGATACCGAGAACAGGATCAAGAGTTTTCTGCCGGCAATTCGCGACAAGACCATCCTCGAGCTGTCGTCC
>CAYYDO010000030.1:0-1048 GCA_964470595.1 uncultured Burkholderiaceae bacterium
AGCCAAACTCGAGATCATGGAGGCCTGCGGTATCCGCACCACCAAGAATCCGTCCGAGATGGGGAAATTACTGAAGTCCGTCCTCTAGGCGAAGGCGGGATAATCGCGAACGCTGTCATCCGGGGCCGCCAACGGCGGCCCGGTGGCCGACCAACAAAAGGACGTCTATGGAATTCGGAAGCACCGCGTTTTGGGTAGCCCTGCTGCAGATTGTCTGGATCGACCTGCTGCTCTCGGGCGACAACGCCATCGTGATTGCGCTCGCCTGTCGCAACCTTCCCGAGAAACAGCGCCGGCTCGGCATTTTCTGGGGTGTTTTTGCGGCCATTGCCCTGCGCGTGGTGCTGACCGCTTTTGCCGTCCAGTTGCTCGAGATCCCCTATCTCAAGACATTCGGCGGTCTGCTTCTGGTCTGGATTGGCGTCAAACTGGTCATGCCTCAGCACGAGGACGAGGGTCACAACATCGAAGCCAAGGACAAACTCATGGCAGCGATCAAGACCATCGTGATCGCCGACTTCGCCATGTCGCTTGACAACGTGATTGCGGTCGCCAGCGCAGCCAAGGGCAGCTTGTTCCTGCTGATCTTCGGTCTGGCCCTCTCCATTCCTCTGGTGGTGTGGGGTTCCAAGATCGTCCTGGCCCTGATGAGCCGCTTCTCCTGGATCGTCGTCGCCGGTGGCGGACTGCTCGGTTATCTGGCCGGCGAGATGCTCCAGGCCGATCCGGGCTTCAAGCAGTTCTGGAACGTCACGCTTGGCTTGCCCGCGCACACCCTGGCGATCATCGGAATCTTCGTGGTCATCGGTCTTGGCAAGTACTTCACAGCCCGGCAGAAATCACGGCAGACGGCCAGCCCCTGAACACCACAAGGCACTCATGAACCCACCCGGAAGGCATTCGCGAACCATCCTCAAAACCATGGCATTTGTGGGCCTTGCGGCCCTCATCGTCGCCATGCTGATTCGCTGAACTGGCCGCTGATCAGATTTCCAGGTTGTCGATCAGCCGGGTAGGCCCGAGCTTCGCAGCCGCCAGAACGACCAGC
>CAYYDO010000030.1:1058-15952 GCA_964470595.1 uncultured Burkholderiaceae bacterium
AAACGGGGGTGGAAGCCGGACTACATTGCCGCCAGAACGACCAGCCGATCGGGCTGGTCCAGATCGTCGATCTGAGGTGCCTTCAGATCAATCCTTCGCCTCACGGCAATGTAGTCCGGCTTCCACCCCCGTTTACCCAGAACCTGCATGGCAGCGGTCTCCAGATCGGCGACATCCGCCGGCGTCAACTGACCGAGAGCCTGGTCGGTGCGTACCCGCATCGCGACCTCCTGCAGTGTTCTCGACAGCCACACCGCTTCCTGTCTCTCGGCGGGACTGAGATAACGGTTACGCGAGGACATGGCGAGGCCATCCTCCTCGCGAATCGTCTCGGCAGGGATGATGTCGGTCGGTATCGAAAACTGTGCGCACATTCGCCGGATGATCATCAGCTGCTGGTAATCCTTTTTTCCGAAGACGGATACCTGCGGCTGCACGCACTGAAAGAGTTTCATCACGACCGTGGACACCCCCACAAAAAACCCCGGACGAAACTCGCCCTCGAGGATATCTCCAAGGTCGTGTGGCGGGCTGACCCGATACTCCTGGGGCACCGGATACATCTCTCGCTCATCAGGAGCAAAGAGCACGTACACCCCTTCCCGCTCGAGTTTTGCGACATCGTCCTCAAGAGTTCTCGGATACTTGTCGAAATCCTCGTTGGGGCCGAACTGCAACCGATTGACGAAGATCGATGCCACCACCGGGTCGCCATGCTGGGCGGCGATGCGCATCAGCGACATGTGCCCCTCGTGAAGATTGCCCATCGTTGGCACGAATGCCGTGCGCAGCTGGCCACGCAACTGGGCGCGGAGTTCCGGAATGGTGTGAACGATTTTCATGCCTTATCCGTTGGGAATCGCATTGAAGAATGACCTGCGGCCCTTCAATCCGGCAATCTGCTGCACCAGGATGTCGAAGTCTTCCTCGCGGTCGATTGGATTGAGTTGTGTGGTGTTCACGATCAGCACGGGCGAACGATCGTAATGGTGGAAGAACGATGTGTACGCCTCGGAGAGCCGGCGCAGGTAGTCCTCGGACATGTTCTGCTCCATGGCGATTCCGCGCTGCTGGATCCGGTCGATCAGCGTATCGGCCGGTGCCTGAAGAAGAATCACCAGATCGGGGGTGGGTGCCTGCGGGTGCTGCACCTCGTAGATCTTGCGATAGAGCGTGAGTTCATCATCGGACAGGGTGATCTCGGCAAACAGCGGATCCTTGTCGATCATGAAATCGCTCACCACGTGCTCGGCGAACATGTCGAGCTGGGCGAGCTCGCGTAACTGATCGATGCGTTGAAACAGAAAGAACAACTGTGCGGGAAGCGCATATCGCGCGCTGTCCCGATAGAAGCGGGCCAGGAAGGGGTTTTCCGATGGCGCCTCGAGCAGGGGGCGAAACCCGAAGCGGGAGGCGAACTTCATTGCGAGGCTGCTCTTGCCCACCCCGATAGGCCCTTCGATGACGATCGACCGGAACCGCTGCATCCATCCCTGCACGGCGGTCTGCCCCGGCTCGCGCGAGAGCGTGTCCTCGCTCATGGGGCTGGCAGGCGGAGTCGACGGCGCAATCATGATCGGGATTGTCTCACCAAGGGGCAACCTCCAGAATCTCGCTGCGGTCGCGCTCGGCCAGCCAGTCGCTGGCCTTGCGACGCGGCGCGCCGACCGGTCCCAGGGGTACGGTGGGGTCGAGTTCGCACAGCGGGACCAGCACGAATGCTCTCTGATGCGCTCTCGGGTGGGGCAGCGTCAGCGATGGTGTTGCGAGGGTCGTGTCACCGTATGTGATCAGATCCAGATCGAGGGTTCGCGGGGCATTTCGATGCGGTCGCGTGCGACCGAATGCCGCTTCGATATGCAGGAGTCGACGCAAAAGCGCATCGGGATCCAGGTGGGTGGACACGCGTGCCACTGCATTACAGAAGTCGGGACCTGTCGCATCGACTGGCGTCGTTCGATACAGGGCGGATGCACTGACCTGAAGGATGCCGTCCGCCCTCGCGATGGCATCCAGGGCCAGGGCGATCGTGCGATCGGGATGATCGAGGTTTCCCCCGAGGCCCACATAGGCCGTTGCAGCCCGCATGGTGAGGCGATAGCAGCGCGATGTCGGCAGTTCAGTCAGCCGAGTCGCCTGAACCCCGTGCAGCCTCGGCCACTCCGCCATTACCGCGTCGGCGTCGGCGTGGCCTGCTGGATCGTGTGGTGCCCGTCTTTGCGCGTTGACTGCTTGCGCGCGAGATCAGGTCCAGACGGCCCGCATGGTCGGCATCCTGATAATCCGTCCACCATTGGGCCAGTTCCGGATCGCATTGTCCGGATTCCGCACGCAGAAGAAGGAAATCGTAGCCCGCTCTGAAACGAAGGTGTTCCATCAGACGGGCGACGCTGGCCTGCTGCCGTTTCTCGAAGCGGGGCTGCATGAGCCAGATTTCGCGCATGTCCGATACATAGCGGCGTTGAATCGCGAGCGCATCGAGATGCTGATCGATCACCTCGTCGATCGCGGCATTCAGCGCCGGGATCAGATGCTCGCCCCTGGCGTGACGCTGTGCCCAGTTATCGCGAACCAGATTCCATAGCAGCGCGGCGAAGAGAAAGCCTGCAGACACGGGCTTGCGGTCCTGAACGCGCGCGTCGGTGGATTTGAGTGCCAGTGTGACAAACGCCTCGGATTCCGGGGCCTGATCGCCGAAGACCAGATCGAGCAGGGGCAGGCATCCGCGATGCAGACCCTCCTCGCGAAGCTGTCGCAGGCCGTCATAGGCGTTGCCCGACTGCAGCATCTTGAGCATCTCGTCGAACAGCCGCGCATTGGGCACATGACGAATCAGATCAGCGAGTTCGCGAATCGGCTTGCGTGTCGCATCATCAAGGCGAAAGCCAAGCTTGGTCGACAGACGGATCGCCCGAAGCATACGGACTGGATCCTCGCGATAGCGATGATCGGGCTGTCCGATCATGCGCAGCACGCGTGACTGCAGATCCTTGACGCCATGGTGATAGTCCAGCACCTTGTCGCTCACAGGGTCGTAATAGAGCGCATTGACCGTGAAGTCGCGTCGCGTGGCATCTTCGTGCTGCTCGCCGAATACGTTGTCACGCAATACACGACCGTGTTCATCGATATCGACATCATCGGCTTGCAGTGCCCGAAAGGTCGAGACCTCGATGGTTTCCGGACCGAACATCACATGCACCAGCCTGAACCTGCGGCCGATGATGCGGGCGCGACGGAAAAGGCGCTGCACCTGCTCGGGTTCGGCGTCGGTTGCGACATCGAAATCCTTGGGCCGGATACCCAGCATCAGGTCGCGCACCGCACCGCCCACAATGAAGGCGCGATGTCCGGCTTTCTGCAGATCTTCGACCGTACGAACCGCGGCATGAGAGGCGAGTCGATGATCAATGCCGATCTTGGATGCCTTGAACACCTCGGGCTCGCGGGGAGCCTTGTTGGTGGCGCGTCGCGTGGCTCGGGTCGAGAGACGACCGGGTGCCAGTGCGACCAGGCTCTTGATGAGTTTGCGAATCATGATGCCCCTGTGTCGCCGAGTTCAGTCGTCGGTGCTGTTCGTGCGGGCGAAGAGGTCCAGCACCTGCCAGCCAAGACTCTGGGCGTGGCGGCGGAGGCGATCATCGGGATTGACGGCGACGGGATTGCTGACGCGGGCAAGCAGGGGAAGGTCGTTGAAGGAATCACTGTAGAAAAATGATACCGGGAAATCGGACAGGGACGTTCCCTGCAGGGCAAGCCATTGCTCGACCCGCGTGACCTTGCCCTCGCGGAAACTGGGCAGCCCGGACGGTTTGCCGGTGAAATTTCCGTCGGCAGCGATCTCGACCTCCGTGGCGATCAGATGTTCCACTCCGAACTCCCTGGCGATCGGGCCGGTGATGAAGGAGTTGGTGGCCGTCACGATGGCGCACAGCGCACCCGCGTTCTGGTGTTGCCGGATGAGGTCCCGCGCCCGTCGGTCCAGATGGGGTCGGATGACATCGCGGATGAATTGCTCGCGCCAGGCCAGCAGCTGGCTGCGCGGATGCTCGGCCAGAGGCGCAAGCTGGAACTCCAGAAATTCGTGGATATCCAGGGTGCCGGCACAGTACTGGGCATAGAAGTAGTCGTTGCGTTTCGCATGCCATTCGGCATCGACGACTTTGAGTTCCACCAGAAAACTTGCCCACGCGACATCGCTGTCGATGGGCAGCAGGGTGTTATCGAGGTCAAACAGGGCGAGATCTTGCATCGAGCGACTCGATCAGTTCCTTGAGAAGGGGCAGTGTGACGGGCCGTTTCCGGGTCAGCGATGCGTCATTGAGTCTGTCGATCAATCCCGAGAGTGTTCCCAGGTTGCGTGGCAGACGGGTCATCATGTAGGACATCAGTTCCTCGTTCAGCGGCATGCCCAGACGTGCCGCTCGGTCGCGAAGCGCGTTTCTTTTCTCGTCGTCGGTGAGTTCGGTCAACTCGAACACCAGACCCTGCGCGATACGGGTACGCAGATCGTCGCGCATGGTCAGGCGTAATGGCGGGGCTGCGGCCGTGACGACAATACGTTCCCCCCGCTCGCGAGCCGCATTGTAGAGCCGAAAGAGCAGGCTCGCGCCCGCTTCGTCGGTCTGGTCGGCATTGTCGATGAGCCATATGCCCACCGCCGGATCTGCGGGTGAACGGGCAAGTGGCCCGTCGAGCGCTTCCCGAAGCACCGCGATGTCGTGTCCATCGGTGTCTGCGATGCGGCCTCCGGGGGGGTGGTCCCCCACAGGCAGTGCGCCATCGATGAATCGGGCCGCCGAGCCCAGCGCATGCGCCCAGGCACGCAGCCAGAAGGTCTTGCCGCTGCCTGGTCCGCCCCACAGCAGAAGGCTGCCAAAACTGCCGGAGTCATCGCGCAGAAAGGACTGCAGCGCTGTCAGAGCCGCCGTATTGGCACCGGGCACGCCGTCGGCAATGCGGGGCAGGGGCGATTCGATCAGGTTCAGGTGAAGTTGCATCTGGCAGGAGGCGGCGGGGTGGCGACAAAGCCAATAAAATCCGCATTTTAGGAAGAATGCGCTCATGATCCCGGAAACGCCCCCCGCAAGCAGCACCCCCATGACCTACCGGGATGCCGGCGTGGACATCGATGCTGGCGATGCTCTGGTCGAGCGCATCAAGCCTCTGGCCCGCAGAACCATGCGCCCCGAGGTCCTCGGCGGCATTGGCGGCTTTGGTGCGCTGTTCGAAGTGCCAAAGGCATATCGCGATCCGGTGCTCGTCTCCGGCACGGACGGGGTGGGTACCAAGCTCAAGCTTGCATTCGCACTCGACCGGCATGACACCGTGGGTATCGATCTCGTGGCGATGAGCGTCAACGACATTCTGGTGCAGGGCGCCGAGCCGCTGTTCTTCCTGGATTACTTTGCCTGTGGTCGCCTGTCGGTCGATACGGCGGCGACGGTGGTGGGTGGAATCGCCCGCGGTTGCGAGATGGCTGGTTGCGCTCTGATCGGGGGTGAGACCGCCGAGATGCCCGGCATGTATCCGGATGGCGAATATGACCTGGCCGGCTTTGCCGTGGGCGCGGTGGAGCGTGATGCCATTCTGGACGGTCGCGCCGTGTCCGCAGGCGACGTGATTCTCGGTCTTGCCGCGAGCGGTTTTCACAGCAATGGCTATTCACTGGTCCGAAGGGTGCTCCAGCATGCCTGCGGTGAGATCACGGTCGATGCACTCGCGCGGGTGCAGGCACCGGATCCCGAGGCCAGCTTGTCCGATCTGGTGCTCGCACCGACCCGCATCTATGTCAAGCCGCTCCTGTCGGTCATGAAAACGCATCGTACGGCGATTCACGCGCTCGCCCATATCACCGGTGGCGGACTGGTAGGCAATGTGCCGCGGGTACTGCCACAGGGCCTGACGGCCGAACTTCGCGAGGACAGTTGGACCCTTCCGCCGATCATGCGATGGGTCCGGGAACAGGGCCGCATTCCCCGCGACGAAATGCACCGGGTCTTCAACTGCGGCATCGGTATGGTGATCGTCGTTGAAGCGGGCAGCGCCGAGGCTGTCGCTGCGGCGCTCACCCTGCAGGGCGAGCGGGTCTACCGCATCGGTGAGGTGCGGCCGCGCCAGGGCGATGAGGCCCAGACCCTGGTGGTCTGACGCAGTGGTCACCCGGATGCCGCAGCGCTCTGCGGGATTCAGGCCGATGCCAGTTGCGTGCGTGCCACCTCGTTCCACTGCGCGAGACCCTCTGGTGACCAGGGATCGATCCGAAGTACATTCTGAAAGCTTCGGATCCATGTGATCTGCCGTTTTGCGAGTTGTCGGGTGGCCGCGATGCCGGCCTCGATGAAGTCGTCCTGGCTGCCGCCTCCCGAGAGATAGTCCCAGGCCTGGCGATAGCCAACGCAACGCATGCTGGGCAGCGTGGGCGCGAGATCACCTCGCGCCATCAGGGCGCGAACTTCATCGAGAAATCCCTGCGCGAGCATGCGCATGAAGCGCTCCCGGATGCGGTCATGAAGCAGGGCGCGATTTTCGGGAAGCAGGGCCACCGTGGTGAGTGTTTCGCGATTGCCCCCCGCCGCATCCTTGCGTCCGGAGCTCTGACGGATCAGTTCCGACATGGTCCTGCCGGTGGCGGCATGCAGCTCCAGTGCTCTGGAGATGCGCTGTGCATCAGCGGGGTGCAGCCGCCCTGCCGTCTCGGGGTCGATCGTTTTCAGGCGCTCGTGCAGGGCTGGCCAGCCCCGAGCGCTGGCTTCCTCACGGATGGCATCGCGGATCGGCGCAGGTGCAGAGGGAAGGTCGTCGAGTCCCTCCGTGTAGGCCTTGTAGTACAGCATGGTGCCACCCACCATCAGCGGGATGCCGCCGCGCTGACGGATCTCCCGCGCCGCCCGGGATGCTGCATCCACAAATCGGGCCGCCGAGAAGGATTCGGCCGGATCAATCAGATCGATCAGGTGATGCCGCACGCTTTCGCATTCATGCCGATCCGGCTTGGCCGTGCCGATATCCATGCCCCGATAGACCTGGGCGGAATCCAGGCTGATGATTTCAATACGGGGATCCGAGCGTGCCAGTGCCATGGCCATCGCCGATTTTCCGCTCGCAGTCGGACCCAGCAGACACAACATCAGCGGCCCCGCAGGAACAACCTGTCGAGATCACCAAGCGCCATCTGTACCCACGTGGGCCGCCCGTGGTTGCACTGATCGGCGCGGTCGGTGCGCTCCATCTCGCGCAGCAGGCCGTTCATCTCGGGCAGCGTCAGGATGCGGTTCGCGCGTACGGCCGCATGACATGCCATGCTTGCAAGAATGTCATTGCGTCGGGCTTCGACATCGAGCGCAGCACCGTGCTCGGCAAGCTCACGCAGTGTGTCGCGCACCAGCGAAGCGGCATCTGCATCGCACAGCATGGCGGGCAGCGCGCGTATGGCCATGCTGTGCTCCGACAATGGTTCCAGCTCGAACCCGAGTTGCATCAGCGTCTCTCCATGGATCTGCGCAGTCTCGCACTCGAGCGGACTGACCTGCAGCGATACCGGCACCAGGAGGGTCTGTGCGGCCAGGGCGCGAGACGGCTGCATGCACTGCTGCTTCATGCGTTCGTAGACGATGCGTTCGTGCGCGGCATGCATGTCCACCAGTACCAGACCGTGACGGTTCTGCGCCAGGATGTAGATGCCATGCAACTGGGCCAGGGCAAAGCCGAGCGGGTGCTCATCGTTTCCGGGGATCGGGCCCGCCTGGAGAGCGGTTCCGATCGCCGCTGCGAATGCGCTGCTCTGCGCTGTCGCTTGTCCCGTTGCGATTGACGACCCCGTGATGAAGGGTTCCGTTGCCCGGTGATCGGAGCGCATGGCCTCCTGGCGGTGATCTGAACGCAGATCGAGCGCCATCGATGCGGGCAGGGCACGCACGCCCGCCGCCGCAATCGGCTGCGCCTTCGGTGCGTGGGCCATCGTGTCGGCCAGTGTGTCTCGTACGGCGCGATACACCGCCTGATGCACCGCCTGACTGTCCCGGAAGCGCACCTCCGATTTGGCCGGATGCACATTCACATCGACCAGTTCGGGATCGATGCCGACGCACAGGACGAAGGCGGGCTGACGGTCGCCGTGCAGGACATCCTGATAGCCGCTGCGCAGCGCATGCAGCAGAACCCGGTCGCGCACGGCGCGACCGTTGACATAGATGTACTGCATGTCGCCCCGCGCCCGGGCCTGCGTGGGGGGCAGCAGCCACGCCTGAATGCGCAGCGGTCCGGCCGTGACATCGATCGCTCGGAGTTCGTCTGGCGACCACTCGAGACACTGCGCAATCCGCGTCAGCGGCGTGCCTGCGGCAAATCGCATCACGGCACGGCCCTGATGGAGCAGCTGCCAGTGAAGATCCGGACGAATCAGTGCGGTGCGCAGGAAGGCCTCCCTGCAGTGGCCGAACTCGGTGGCCGCCGATTTCAGAAACCGCTTGCGCGCGGGCACCTGATCGAAAAGTCCTGCCACTTCGATATGTGTTCCGAAGGGGCCGGATGCGGGCGACACCTGCCAGGCGCCGCTGTGATTGTCGATCGCGGTCGCATGCGCAGCCTCGGCCACACGGCTCGTGATCGACATCCGGGACACCGAGCCGATGGCGGCCAGGGCCTCACCGCGAAATCCGTAACTGCGGACTTCTGCAAGATCCTTCATGGTGGCGATCTTGCTGGTGGCATGTCGCTGCACGGCAAGCGGGAGTTCGGCTGCGGGAATTCCTGCGCCGTCGTCGCGGATGCGAATGGCGCGTATGCCGCCATCTTCGAGTTCGAGCTGGATCGAGGTGGCCCCGGCGTCGATGGCGTTTTCGACGAGTTCCTTGATCACGGATGCCGGGCGTTCGACAACCTCGCCCGCTGCGATCTGGCTGATCAGGGTGTCCGGCAACGGGCGTATGGTCATGGTGTTGTCATCGCGGGAGGAGGATCGGTGGAATGCGGGCCTTACATCATGCGCGAGCGGGCCAGGGGCGGGTTGGCCCGGAAGTAGCGCCGTATGCCCGCCACCAGGGCACGGGCCATCTGGTCCTGGTAGGTGTCGTCGACCAGACGCAACTCCTCGTCGGGATTGCTGATGAAAGCGGTCTCCACGAGTATCGACGGAATGTCGGGCGCACGCAGCACGGCAAATCCCGCCTGTTCCACACGTGGCTTATGCAGCGCATTCACACCGCCGATCTCTTTCAGAACGGCCTGGCCCAGACGCAGGGAATCCCGGATCTGCGCCGATGTCGACATATCGAGCAGGGCCTGTGCCACGGCCTGATCGCGATGACCGATATTGATGCCGCCAATCTGGTCGGCACTGTTCTCGCGGTTTGCCATCCAGCGGGCAGCGCTGCTCGAGGCGCCTTTTTCAGACAGGGCGTAGACCGATGAGCCCCGCGCCGTTGGAGAAATCCAGGCATCGGCGTGAATCGACACGAAAAGATCGGCCTGAACACGCCGAGCGCGCTGCACCCGTTGATGCAGCGGCACGAAATAGTCACCGTCTCGGGTCATGAACGCCCGCATGTTCGGCTCGTCGTTGATCTTCGACTGAAGTCGTCGGGCGATGGACAGCACCACATCCTTTTCCAGGGCTCCAAACTTGCCGATCGCGCCGGGATCCTCACCGCCATGGCCCGCATCGAGCGCGATGGTCACCAGCCGGCTCACCACGGGCACCCGTCCCGCATCGCCGGCCGTGCCTGCGGGGCGTCCCGGCTCACGCATCTCCGGGGCCCGTGCCGCCGAGGGCGTTGCCGCGCGCTCCTTGTCCAGGCTGGCAAGAAAGCTGAGCAGCGGGTCTTCCTCGGTGCCCGGATACAGATCGATCACCAGCCGGTGCTGATACTGCGCGATGGCGGGCAGGCTGAACACCTCGGGGCGAATGTCCTGCTTCAGATCGAAGACGATCCGCACCGTCGATGCCTGATACTGACCCACACGGATCGATCGCACGAAGGGATCACGTTCCGAGGTCATGCCCGTCAACTCCTGCAGTGCAGGGTTCAGTCGTGCCCCCTCCAGATCCACAGCGAGCCGGGGTGGGTCCTGCAGCAGGTGGGTGGTGTAGCCCATGCCCTCGGTGTCGTGTTCGATGGTGATGCGTGTATACGAGCGCGACGGCCACATGCGCACCGCCACGATTCTTGCCGCATGCAGGGGTGGTGCGATCAGGCCGATCAGCAGGGTGGCTCCGGCGACCAGCACGACAGAGCGGCGCCGTCCTGATGGCGGTAATGCCGCTCGTCTGCTCATGTTCCCGTTGCCGCGTGCAGGTTCACGGTGGTCTGCCAGCGGTCGAGCCAGGGGGCGAGATCACAGCCGCCATGATGGCGCAGGAAAGTCATCTGCAGCCTGCGCGGGCCTTCCTCGCCCATTTCCGCGCTCCAGTCGATCTGCACATCGATATCGGCGGCGGGCAGACCATCGGCCTTCTCTGGCCATTCGATCAGGCTCACAGCGGGCTCGATCAGCAGATCGCGAAGCCCGCCTCCCTGCCATTCGTGCGGATCGGACTGGCGATAGAAATCGAGATGATGCAGGGCCAGGCCGTCCACCTCGTAGGATTCGACCACGCTGAAACTCGGGCTGCGGATTCTTCCCTCGACGCCGCAGGTGCGAAGAAAGGCGCGCACCCAGGTGGTCTTCCCGGCACCCAGTTCCCCATGCAGGAAAATGCGCAGCCCGACCACTGGTGATGTCTGTGCCCTCATGCAGTCCAGCGCCAGCCGGGCCGTGGCCGCAGCGACCGAGGTGCAGGCGGACTCATCGAGGCTGTCAAAGACCCGCCTGAGCAACTCCTCTTTCTGGGCCATACTTTTCGAATGTCAATGGAGTCGGAACGCCTCATTCTAATGGCCCGTTCGCTGGGGTTCGGCCGCGTCGGCATCACCGCGCTGGATGGCGCGGCACTGACCGAGGCCATGTCGCATTACCGGGATTGGATCGGGCAGGGACTGGCCGGTGACATGGACTATCTGGCCCGTCATGCCGCGCTTCGTGCCGATCCTGCGAAGCTTCTGGACCAGGCTGCGGACAGTGTGCGGGCGATTGCCGTCACCATGGACTATCTACCCGGCCCGTCGCTCGCCAGCTGGCGGCAGGATCACGATGCCGCCATTGCCGACCCCGAGCGGGCAGTGACGTCGGTCTATGCCCATGGCCGCGACTATCACAAGGTCATGCGCCATCGCCTGGTGCTTCTTGCCGCGCAGCTCCAGCAGGAGATGGCGGGCAGCTACCGCTTTCGTGCCTGCGTCGATTCCGCCCCGGTGCTCGAGGTCGAGATCGCCCGGCGTTGCGGATTGGGGTGGCGAGGCAAGCACACCCTTTTGCTCAATCGCACGCAGGGGTCGATGTTCTTTCTGGGCATCCTTCTCACCGACATGCCCCTGCCCACGATCACGTATCCGGCAGATCCTCCCGAATCGATCCTCGGGCATTGTGGAACCTGCACGGCCTGTCTCGATGCCTGTCCCACACAGGCCTTCGTGGCGCCCGCACAACTCGATGCGCGTCGTTGCATCTCCTATCTCACGATCGAGCATCGCGGAGACATTGCGCCGGATCTGGCACCCCGCGTCGGCAATCGCATTTACGGCTGCGATGACTGTCAGCGGGCATGCCCCTGGAACCAGCAGGCGCAACCGGCGATGGTCGATGATTTCGATGTGCGCAACGGTCTCGACCAGGCGCAACTTGTCGACCTGCTGGACTGGTCCGAGGAGGATTTCCTGTCGCGTTTCGCGGGCAGTGCGATTCGACGGATCGGTCATGAACGATGGCTGCGCAATATCGCTCTGGCGGCGGGCAACAGTCTTCGGCGCACCGATTGCTCCCGGGCATTGCGGGAGCGCCTCCTGTCAGCCTTGCGGCGGCACAGCGGACATCCCTCAGCGCTGGTGCGCCGACAGGTGCGGTGGGCGATGGCACAGGCCGAGTCGGTTGATGCAGCGCCGCCCGTGAATGCGCATGGTCAAGCCGGGGAAAAGGATTGAGAATTCATTCATGGCCAATCAGTTGAGTTCCCAGCCGGACAAGGACGAGGGGTCTGTCGTCCCGGATCCGTTTCATCCGGACGACATCGCCGAGATCGACCGTTTTCGCGATGCGTTGTGGCTGGAGTCCGGCCTCTCGCGCAATACGCTTGCAGCCTATGACAGCGATCTGCGTGATCTCGCGCTGTGGTTGCGCAGCAGGTCCGGGACTGCGCTGGTGGCGGCCGACAGGGAGCAGATCAGTCGTTACTTTTCCGAGCGTTTCGCCAGCATTCGCGCCAGCACGGCCAATCGCAGGCTCTCGGCCATGCGTCGCTTCTACGGATGGCTCATCGGGCAGGGGCGTCGCGACGACGATCCCTGTCTGCTTCTTGCCAGCGCGAAGCGACCGGCGCGATTCCCGCATGCGCCTCTTGAGGCACAGGTCGATGCTCTCCTCAATGCACCGGATGTCGGGACGCCTCTCGGTCTTCGCGATCGGGCCATGCTCGAAATGATGTACGCCGCCGGACTGCGTGTGAGCGAACTCATCGGTCTGCGCGTGCTCGATGTGCTGTCATCGGACGGTATCGTGCGTGTCGTCGGCAAGGGCGACAAGGAGCGCGTGGTGCCCATTGGTGAACAGGCCCATGACTGGCTCGAACGCTACCTGCAGACGGCACGCCCGCTTCTGCTGGGTGCACGCAGCGATGAAGCCCTGTTTGTGACCGAGCGGGGTCAGGCGATGACGCGCCAGCGTTTCTGGGGCATCGTCAAGGCCTGCGCCCGCCGCGCCGGCATCGCATCACCCTTGTCACCGCACAGCCTGCGGCATGCCTTTGCGACGCATCTGCTCAATCACGGCGCTGATCTGCGTGTGGTCCAGATGCTGCTGGGCCATGCCGACATCTCGACCACCCAGGTCTATACCCATGTCGCCAGCGATCGCCTCAAGGCGATCCATGCCCGACACCACCCCCGGGCATAGAATCCGCGCATGTCCTTTGAACTCCTGGTCGCCGCCGCAGCCTTGTGTGCCTACCTGATCGGCTCGGTGTCGTTTGCCATCGTGGTCAGTCGCCTGCGCGGTATCGCCGATCCCCGCACCTATGGCTCAGGCAATCCTGGTGCGACCAATGTCCTGCGCAGTGGTGATCGCATGGCGGCGGTGTTCACGCTGCTCGGCGATGCGGCCAAAGGCGCCGTCGCGGTGCTGCTGGCGCGCTGGCTTCTGGCCGATTCACTCCCGCCCGACTGGCGCCTGACCGCCGAATCGGCTGCGGCCCTCGGCGTATTCCTGGGACACCTGTTCCCGGTGTATCACCGCTTTCAGGGTGGCAAGGGCGTTGCCACCGCCTTTGGTGTGCTGATCGCGCTCGATCCGCGCGTGGGCGCCTTGGTGGGCTTGACCTGGCTGGTCGTGGCAGGTGTCAGTCGCACCTCCTCGCTTGCGGCGCTGAGCGCTGCGGTCGCCGGGCCGCTGGTGGTGCTCTGGTGGTTCGGTCTCGGTGTGATGTTCTGGTCGGTTGCGGCGATCGCCGTGCTGCTGGTGATTCGCCATCGCAAGAACATCCAGCTGCTCCTCGAGGGCAAGGAGAAGTCGTTCAGCAGGCGGGGCTGAGGTCGCTCAGCGGCCAGCGTGGCCGCACACCGAAGGCACCGGCGGTTCGTCCCGATTGCCCCGCGAGCAGGCGCAGACCTGCGGCCCAGGCGATCATGACCCCGTTATCGGTGCACAGTGATGGCGAGGGAAAGCACACCCGTACCGCCTGCGCATCGCCCAGAGCATCAAGACGCCGTCGCAATTCCTGATTGGCCCCCACGCCGCCGGCCACGACCAGCGCGCGCAGTCCGGTCTCCCCGATGGCTCTCTCGCAGCGTGCCACCAGCACATCGACGATTGCGGCCTGCACCTCTGCGGCCATGTCCGCGCGGGCCTGGTCATCCAGTTCACCCGCAAGGCGGAGTCGCTGCACATGGGTCAGCACGGCAGTCTTCAGGCCGGCAAAACTGACATCGAGCCCGGGCTTGCGCAGCAGGGGGCGTGGCAGCCTGAAGCGGCCGGGCACGCCGCGACCTGCCCAGCGGCTGATCTCCGGCCCTCCCGGATAGCCCAGACCCAGCAGCTGGGCTGATTTGTCGAAGGCTTCGCCGGCCGCATCGTCGATCGTGTCACCCAGCAGGGCGTAGGTCCCGAGCCCGTCGACACGCATGATCTGCGTGTGGCCCCCGCTGACCAGCAGGGCCAGAAACGGGAAGTTCAACCCGGCAGCGGCAGGGTCGAGCAGTGGCGAGAGCAGATGACCTTCCAGGTGGTGTACGCCGATGACCGGCCGGTCGATCGCGGCAGCCAGACCTTCGGCCACACTCGCGCCAACCAGCAGGGCACCTGCCAGGCCCGGCCCTTCGGTGCAGGCGATGGCATCGATATCGGTCCAGGTGCAGGACGCCTGTGTCATCACATCCCCGATCAGGGGTGCCAGACGCACGATGTGGTCGCGTGAGGCGAGTTCGGGCACCACGCCCCCGTAGCGGGCATGAAGGTCCACCTGGCTGTGCAATGCCTGCGCGATGATGTGTCCCTTGATCTGATGCGAACGCTCCGTGGGGCTGGGCCCCGGATCCGCTGGCGGGGCCTCGAGGCGGACCAGGGCCACCCCCGTCTCGTCGCAGGATGTCTCGATGCCCAGCACCAGCGCACTGCGGGAGCCTTCCAGCATCTGTCCCCCGTGGGGCGGTGTCTGCGTCTTGCTCACTTGTCAGAACTCATCCGTTTGGCCATACTTACGGGTTCTTCGCCCACTTCACTTCACTGGATTGCACATGCCCGTAGTTCGCGTCAAAGAAAACGAGCCCTTCGAGGCCGCCCTGCGCCGCTTCAAGCGCACCATCGAAAAG
>CAYYDO010000031.1:0-13342 GCA_964470595.1 uncultured Burkholderiaceae bacterium
TCACGACACTTTCTATGTGCTCTCGCCAGTGCCGCATCTGGGTGATGGAACCGACTGGACGAAACAGGCGGAGCCCTACCGGGCTGCGATTGCGCGCGCGCTGGATGCGACCGTACTCCCCGGCTTCGAGTCCGAGATCACGGTATCCATGATGACCACCCCGCAGGATTTCCAGGATCGCCTTCTGTCGTTTCGTGGCGCTGCCTTCGGTCCCGAACCCATCCTGCTGCAGAGTGCCTGGTTCAGACCGCACAATCGCAGTGAGGACATCAAGGGATTGTTCATGGTGGGCGCCAGCACTCACCCGGGTGCTGGAGTTCCTGGCGTGATCTCGTCTGCCAAGGCGCTCGACTCGGTGATTCCTGATCCACAGTCCTTCGGGCTTCGCCATGCGTAACGCCGAGATCGATTCCGCGCTTCGCGTACAGATTGCCTGCGAGCGGCTCATGCAGGGAGGCTCGCACTCCTTTTTCGCCGCCTCACGCATCCTTCCCGAGCGGCTCCGGCCGGTGGCGGCTGCCATCTATGCCTTCTGCCGGGTAGCCGACGATGCGGTCGACGAGATGCCAGCTGGCGCATCGCTCGATGTCGTCATGGCCTATCTGCATGAGCGGCTCGATGCCATTTACCGTCAGGAGCCTTTCGGGATCGATGCCGACATCGCCTTTTCGGCTGTGGCGCAAGCCTACGGTATTCCGCGCGCGCTTCCGATGGCGCTTCTCGAAGGCTTCGAGTGGGATGCCTGCGGACGCAGTTATGAAACGATCGAGGAACTGTATGACTACGCGGCACGGGTCGCAGGAACCGTGGGCGCAATGATGACTCTCGTCATGGGCGGACGGTCCGCAGCGACCGTGGCGCGGGCTTGTGAACTGGGCGTGGCCATGCAGCTCACCAACATCGCGCGCGATGTTGGTGAGGATGCTGCTCGCGGCCGTATCTACCTTCCCCTGCAATGGATGCGTCAGGAGTCGCTCGATCCCGAGGTG
This sequence comes from uncultured Burkholderiaceae bacterium, assembly GCA_964470595.1. Taxonomy (GTDB): domain Bacteria; phylum Pseudomonadota; class Gammaproteobacteria; order Burkholderiales; family Burkholderiaceae_A; genus Lacustribacter. Next base: position 990 of record CAYYDO010000031.1, read on the forward strand.
TTCCTGCGCGATCCCAGACCGAGTCCGGGATTGACCCGGGTGGTTCGACGCCTGCTGGCTGTTGCCGATCAACTTTACGGGCGGGCCGAAACAGGCATTGCCTGCCTGCCGAGGGATTGCCGGTCGGCGATCATGGCGGCCCGTCTGATTTACGCCGAGATCGGTCGCGAGATCGGACGTCATGGCTTCGATAGCGTGCGGCGTCGCGCCGTGGTGCCGAAGCATCGCAAGTGGTGGTTGCTCGGCCGGGCCCTGCGCGCCGGCGTGCTTGCGCCGCAGCGGGATTTTCTCTTGCAGCCCCTGCCGGCGATCCGTTTTCTGGTGGATTCCGTGCCGGCGGGTGCCCGCGATGTCCGTCAGGTAGCCGACGAGGACTATCCCGTGCTGCAGTTGTTCGAGCGACTCGCCCATCGCAGTCGCTCTCGCGGCCGACTGTCCTAGCGAGGGGGATTCCCCCTCCGGGTCGGGACCGAATTCCGCATTCTCTTGCGTTTAATCAGGGTTTCCCGATCTTGGTGGTAGCCGGAAAGTGTCTAGAATCGGGCCCCTGCACGACCCAACAGGAGATCGCATTCATGAAACTTCGTCCCGTAGCCCTGGCTGCCCTCACGGCAGTCACAACCCTTGCCGGTACCGCCGCCCACGCATTTCCCGACCGCGAAATCAAGGTCGTGGTGCCGTTTACTGCCGGCGGTCCGACCGATGTCGTGGCCCGCACCATGGCCGAGGCCATGCGCAAATATCTCAACAGTCCGGTCGTGGTCGAGAACCTCGACGGCGCGGGGGGCACGCGTGGCCCCGGGGTGGTGGTCAAAGCCAAGCCTGACGGTCATACCGTGCTGATTCACCACATCGGCATGAGCACAGCACCGGCGCTGTACCGCAAACTGGCCTACAACCCCCTCAACGACTTTGAACATATCGGCCTGATCAACGAGGTACCGATGACCTTCGTGGCGCGCAAGGACTTTCCCGCTGCGAACATGAAAGAGTTCATTCAGATGGTCAAGCAGGATGCCAAGAAGTGGAATATGGCCAATGCGGGTCTGGGCGCTGCCTCCCACCTGTGCGGCATGCTGTTCCAGTCGGCTATCGGTACCGATCTCACTACCGTTCCTTACAAGGGAACCGGACCTGCCATGACCGATCTCATGGGTGGTCAGGTCGATTTCATGTGTGATCAGACGACCAACACCACCGAGCGTATCAAGGCTGGGTCGGTGAAGGGCTATGCCGTCACCACCAAAGCGCGGTTGAAGACCGAAGGCCTCGCCAATCTTCCCACTGTGGCCGAGTCGGGCCTGCCCAACTTCGAGGTGACGGTCTGGCATGGCCTGTACGCGCCCAAGGGCACGCCCAAGCCGGTGCTCGACAAGCTCAACTCGGCATTGAACGCGGCTCTGAAGGATCCCGAGGTGATCAAGCGCTTCGAGGGTCTGGGTACTTCACCGGTCACACCCGACAAAGCCACACCGGCCTACCATGCCAAGTTTCTGAAGTCCCAGATCGATCTCTGGGGGCCGATCATCCAGAAGGCCGGCGCCTTCGCCGATTGATGGCGTAATCGTGATTGCCGCACACCGGTCTGCGCAATATGCGTGGCCTGGTGTGCGGGTCTTACCTGAGCCTGGGCATTCGCCAGGGCAACATGAGGCGGGTCGAGGTCGTGTCCAGTCGCGGAACATCCAGCGACTCATGCACCGAGATCACCTGCTCTCCGAGAAGTCCGGACGACAGCACTGACCGGACGTAAAACGGTGCATCCTCCAGGGTCTGAATGACCCGTGGCGTTGTCCCGTTGTCGCTGCGGATATTGCGCTCGACCCGCCACAGCGGATATGGCAAACGCCGACGCTGTGGGGCTTCGAAGTCACTCACTGTGCCATCCGGTGCGAAACGCAGCGCGAGAAGCCGGTCGGCACCGGCTTTCTGCCGGATGTCATAGATCACGGCAACGCTGCCATCGCGCAATTCGGCACGGGACCAGTCCCAGGTTCTGAATCCCGAAACGATCGGGCAACTCCCCTGATTCGAGTCGAGATAGGCATGGCCTTTCCAGCTCAGTTCGGGTGCCGATAGTTCGACTTCCACTCGTGCGGACGGTGCAATCGGTCCCCAGTGATGCATCTGGGCATCATCGAGCGGCGCGACAAATTCCGAAAGACGTTTCGGATACAGCCGGATGAGACCCCGAACGCGTCGGGGGAGGGGAACCGACCATTCGTCAATATCGATTTCCAGGTGCTGGCCCGTCCAGCGCAAGCTGCTTGGCCCCACCTGAAAATTGTCGGCATCGCGGCGGACATGACGCGCGCCTCGTTCTGTCATCGTCCAGCGACGGACCCCGCTTCCGTAGATCGCGACATTGATGCAGCAATGGTTCTCGGGATCGGTGTCGGGCTTGCGGGCTCTGGCCCAGTGGTAATACGGTGAAAACACACTGCCGACGAAGGCAATGACCGTCAGCCCCCAACGGCCGTCATCGCTCAGTGCGTCGACATACCACCAGAGATAACCACCCGACGGGACGGCCTGGTCAAACCGCGGTGCCCCATCAGGGCCGCGGCCGCAAGGCGCCCCGACATCGCCGCCATGGGCACTCCGGGTCCCGGATGCACCGACCCTCCGGCCAGATACAGGCCCGGGATGCGGCTGACTGCGCCATGGCGCCTGAAAGCACTCATCCATCCATGGGTGGCGTGGCCATAGAGCGCGCCCCCTGTGGCCGGAAACCGCTGATGAAAGAGGTCGGGGGTGGTGATGCGGGGGTGGCTGCCGTGGCGCAAAAGCCGCAGACCACAGCGCTCCAGGGGTGAGGAGCCGGCCTGGATGCATGCTTGAACCTCCGCGTCTTCGAAAGTGTGTCGATCACCGGTTGCTGGTGCATTGATCAGCAGCAGAAGCCGCTCGGGGCCATCTGGTGGGGATGCATGGTCGTGACGATCCTGCGCGCAGATGTACACGGTCGGCTTTGCAGGCAGGCGCCGCCGCTGGAATATGTCATCGAATTCGGATGCGTAATCGTCGTGGAAGAACAGATTGTGATGGGTCAGCGGAAACCCCTCGGTCGCAGCGTGCATCGATAGTGTCAGTGCCGAGAGGGATCGCGATTTGAAATCGTCATCGGATGTTCCGAATGCATTGCGTGCGACGTCGGAGGGTCCTTCCACCGCGTCTCGCATGATGTCCTGATCGGATGCGATAGCGACCACGCCGCTGCGCAGTGCGGCGATATCGCCGTTGAACACCACAGCCGATCCCTCGATGCGCTCGTTATTCTCCAGCACCACCGCCTGAACCCGGCCACTGCGCAGAGTGATGGCTTTGACGCCGGCCTGCGTGCGGATCACGGCACCCAGACGCGTGGCCTCACCGGCGAGAGCGTTTGCCAGTGCGGTCATGCCGCCATCGATAGTCCACACACCCTGCATCTCGACATCGGCAATCAGCATCAGTGTGGCGGGGGCTTCAAGGGGTGATGATCCGCAGTAGGTGGCATAGCGCGAGAAGAGTTGATGCAGGCGCCTGTCCTTGAACTTGTGATCGAGGGACGTCCACAGGCTCTGAAACAGTCCGATGCGCCAGAGTGCCTGCAGACCGCGAACCCCCAGGTCAGTCTGCATGGACAGGAAACTGGGTCGCTCGGATCGGATGTAAGCAGCTTCGAGCGCACGATATGCTGTCGAGGCGGTGTCGCAAAACTTCAGGAAGCGATCGGCCTCGGCCTTGCTTGAGAAGCTCTCGATTGCATGCGCGGATGCCTCGCGACTTGCATGAAGATCAAGACGTTCATCCCCGCTCCAGGCGTGGCGGGCAAGAATATCGGCACGACGGATACGAACGATGCTCTCCAGCGTGCTTCCTGCACCTGCAAGCAGGGTGTCGAAGACCCAGCGCATGGTGAACACCGTGGGGCCGGAATCGATACCGACACCCTGGATATGATGCTGATGCAGCTTGCCGCCGACAACGTCGCCGCGTTCGAGCACCATCACTGGAATACCGGCCCGCGACAGTTCAATCGCGCAGGCAAGCCCCCCGATGCCGGCACCCGCGATGATCACCGGCCTGCGGTCGAGATCATTGCCGGCACCCGCGATGATCACCGGCCTGCGGTCGAGATCAGCCAAAGCTGCGGCCCTTCCAGACGCCGTGTGCCGATAGCAGGCGAAACCGCACGAACATCGATTCGGAGAAATGCTTTCCCGACAATGAGGCACGGATAGCCTCGAGGTGGGCACCCGCCCGCGCATAGCGGTTCATGGCCTCGGTGCTGTTCCAGATGCTGAAGGTGGCCTGACGCAGCAGGGGTGCCTCGCCCAGACCCACTGCCAGCAGACAGCCATCGGCAGAGGTGAGTGCAATCTCCGCCGCCGGCGAGCGACGCCAGAATGCCCTCGCCTTGAAAGGATGGATCGATGCCCTGGTGAGCGCGGCGATCGGGCCAGAGAGCGGCTCCGGTTCGTCAGGTGTGATGACGGTGCCGGCCCAGCTGCCCTTGCTTGAATAGGCGCTCATGACCGCGGTGAAGATCTCCCGGGAGCAGCGCCGATAGGCTCGGATCACACGCGATTCGGTCAGAAAGTGCGATGCGCTCTCGGCCGTATCGAAGAGGCAAAAGAGCCCCTGTCGGCTCGCGCTCGGACGAAGCTGGAAACCTCCATCCTGTCCGCTTCCGAGAATCTTGAAAAACCGCAATCCCGGAATGCGTCCGAGCGAGAAGCGGCCGATGACGAACCGCATGTACCCCCAGAACCGGTGAGACGGATCGATGTCGGCAAGAACGATCACCGCTACCATCGGATTCACTTCTTGCTGCGATCGGTGACCTCTCCAATGCCGTAACGACGCAACTTGACGTACAGACTTTGTCGGGAAAGGCCCAGCATCTCGGCTGCGGAGGCACGATTGTCGCGTGTGAGGCGAAGCGCTGCCTCGATGCAGAGTTTTTCGATCAGGTCGGCGGTTTCGCTGACGATCTCCTGCAGCGGAACCCGGCCGACGAGTTCAACGAGTTGATCGGCTGATCTGGGTAACTCCCGCAGCGATGGCTTTTCCTGGCCGAGCCGCTGCCCGACATCGCGAATGCTGAATCCCATGCAGGGCAGGGCTCCAGACTTGACGGCAACCCCCGAGATTTCAACGTCAAGATCACCGCCTCCAACACCGCGCAACTGGGTTGCGAAGAGTCTGACTGCTCCCCGTTGCTGGATGTTGGCAATCAGCACACTGAGGTCGACGCCTGATCTTCCCAGCCAGTCGCTCAGGTTACGTCCCGCTGCCTGCTCAACTTTCGTCATCTGCACCATATCGACGAAGGCGTGATTGCAACTCAGAATCTTTCCGCTTGTGTCGGTCACGATGAAAGCATCGGGCGAGTGCTCAAGCACGTCGAGCATGATGCTGCGGCGTGGTCCCAGGCGTACGTCTGTGTCCGAGGTACCCAGCGGGGTCAGCCTGACCAGAAACAACGGCCCGGTCTCCTGGCGAAACAGCGATGCCGATATGACAATGCCTGCATCGTCCTTTCCCGAGGAGATGCTTTGGCTGTCGGCCTCGCCAGAGGCGCGCACCTGGATCAGCAGTGCTTCCACACTGTCGCGATCGGGTTCCGCGACACAGTCGGCCAGACTCTTGCCGATCAGCCGTCGGGCGCTGATCCCGAGCACTTTCGATGCGGCTGGATTGGCCTCGAGAATGCGCTGACTGTTGGGATCCAGGATCAGAACTGCTTCCGATGCGAGTTCGAAAAGCAGCCTGTAACGCGTCTCCATATGACGCATGCGCAGGTAATCGCGCTCCATGGCCTGATGCGCTTCGACCAGGCGCTGCTGCAGCGAGGCCATCGTGCGCAAGTCCCGGCCGAATGCCAGCACATGACCTGCACCACCAATCTGTATTGCCGAACAGAGAATCGGGATGTCCGCACCCTGCATGGATGGGTAATTGATGTGCCGCCAGCGAACCGCGCGCCCGGCAGAGGCCTCGGCGACGATCTCATCCACCTTGACCCGGCTCTCGGTGGTGACGACATCCCGCCAGGCTGTTCCTGCCCAGTTCGCCGTCTCTCCCAGGGGCAGCTGATCGCTTGTGATCCGGCAATCCAGCATCCGGCCCTCGTGGTCCAGGACCAGAGCGATATCGCACGCCGAGGAGACGATTTGAAGTGCGGCACCCGAATCGATGGCGGCAAATGCAGCAGCGGAGGCGTGATCGATCTTCATGCAGGGGAGGGCCGACGCGGCGGATTCTGAAGGTCGCTGATCAGTCGGTTGGCGAGTGCCACGGCCTCGGTTGCATCGTTGGCGATGCCGTCTGCACCGACATTGACCAGAAGCCCGTTGCCGCTGCTGTGATGCAGGAGGGGGCCCCCGATGATGATGCGCAGGTGGTCATTGCGCGAGGCCTTGCGCAAATCCACGATGAACCGTGTCAGGGTCTCGACCTGGGTGACCGAGCCTACGGAAATGCCCGCCATGTCGAACCAGTTGTCCCGGGCAGCATCGATGAGCGCCTGATATCCCGCGGTCGGTTCGCCCCAGACATGCCAGCCGGCCCGGTGAAAGAACTCCGAGACCATGAGAATTCCGAGCGTGTGCTGCGAACCGGGAACGGGCATCAGCATGATGCGCTTGTGATCGGGATTCCACTGCGCGCTGTCGCGCCGGAACTCCGGACTGAAGTTGTAGACGATCTGCTGCATGCGCCATAGCGCAATGGTGATCTGGGTGAAATCGCACTCGTCGGCGACCCACATGGCGTCGAGCCGTCGCGCGGATGGCGTGAGAAGGTCAAGATAGATCGACGTCAGAGGTACGCCCTGCTCGCGCAGACCCTGGACATAGTTCTGGCAGACATCGGATTCGTTTTTCAGCACGATCTCGGTGAATGCGCGGACCTGTTCCGAATCAATTTCGTCGCGACGCCGCTGATCTGAGGGCTCGCCCTGATGGGCTGCGATCAGTCGGGGGATGATTTCGGATTCGATTGTGCGGACCAGCCAGTCCATGTCATGCCCCGGCGAACTGGATCTGGGCTCGCTGCACAGCAGATGCCCGTGGCTTTCGACAGGGCGCAGACGCTCTTCGGCATGCGACGTCGGGCTCTCGCCCCTGTCCGCTCCCGCGGGCGGTACCTCCGGTGGATCCGCAGCATTGCTCATGCCGCTCGACCCCGAGCCGGCCGGCTCTGAACCCCCTGGTTTTCCTGAATCCGGATGCAAGTAAGCACTTATTCGACAGCAACGGCGGCACTCCTTGTCGTGGTGCTTTCGCCCGCAGTGCCGCCCCTCCTCCGGGAGGTTTTACGGGGTCGCGAGGAAGTTGTCAAAGATGGGATGAAGAAATACCGCTGAGAGCCCACACTTGTCAAGGACAATTGATGTCAAATAAAGTTGACAGTCATCGATCCCGGTTCTAGAGTGAGCCTTGAGTCCTACCGAATCCCGGGAACCCGACGCTTGGCGAATACAGCACCGCTCTACACCCCTGAGGAACGTCTCAGGCGCGATCAGACGCCATGGACACTGGTCCAGGGAATCCTTGCGCCCGTTCAGTTTCTGGTCTTCATCGTCAGCGTCGCGCTGGTTGTGCGCTATCTCTGGAGCGGCCAGGGAGAGCAGCTGGCCACCGCGTCGGTCGTGTTCAAGACGCTGATCCTGTATCTGATCATGGTGACCGGTTGCATCTGGGAGAAAGTGGTCTTCGGCAAGTACCTCTTCGCCAGGCCTTTTTTCTGGGAAGACGTGTTCAGCATGCTGGTGCTGGCGCTGCATACGGCCTATCTGTTCGCCGTCGCGCTCGGCATGATGGATGTTCGAAGCCAGATGCTGCTCGCTCTGGCTGCCTATCTCGCGTATGTCATCAATGCGACCCAGTTTGTCCTGAAGCTCCGGGCGGCGCGCCTGCAGCAGCGCGACACCCTTCTTCAGGGGATGGCGACATGAATACGCCTGTGATGCTCACCCCGGTTAAGGCGGACTTCCCTCGCGAGGGCGGTTGTACCGATACTCCGGTGCTCCGTGAGCGTGGGCAGCGTGAAGTCTTCTGTGGTCTCACCGGGATCATCTGGCTGCACCGCAAGATCCAGGACGCTTTTTTTCTGGTCGTCGGATCACGTACCTGCGCGCATCTGATCCAGTCCGCTGCTGGCGTAATGATCTTCGCCGAGCCCCGCTTCGCAACGGCGATCATCGATGATCGTGATCTGGCGGGTCTTGCCGATGCCAATGATGAACTCGACCGTGTCGTGCATCGCCTTCTCGAGCGCAGACCCGACATTCGCATGCTTTTTCTGGTGGGTTCCTGCCCGTCTGAGGTCATCAAGCTTGATCTGGGGCGTGCCGCGCAGCGGCTGAATGCCCGCTTCTCGCCCCGTGTTGCCGTGTTGAACTATTCGGGCAGCGGCATCGAAACGACCTTCACCCAGGGCGAGGATGCCTGCCTTGCTGCACTGGTTCCCGAGCTCCCCCAGCTGGCAGCGGGTTCCCCGCCGCAGCTGCTCGTCGTGGGAGCGCTTGCGGATATCGTTGAAGACCAGTTCTTGCGCCTGTTCGAGGCGCTCGGAATCGGCCCTGTTGTGTCGCTTCCGGCCAGACGCGCCGAGGCCATGCCGGCTGTGGGGCCCGACACACTGTTCATTCTCGCGCAGCCTTTCCTGGGCGATACGGCCCGGGCGCTCGAGGCGCGCGGTGCCCGTCGCATCAGTGCACCATTTCCGGTTGGTGTCGAGGGCACCACGATGTGGTTGCAGGCCGCAGCCGCTCAGTGGGGCGGTGATGCCGAACACTTCGCCGCCACGGTGCGCCCAGCGCAGGAGCGCGCAAGGCGGGCTCTCGCGCACAGCGCCGAGCAGCTTGGGGGACGCAGCGTGTTCTTCTTCCCGGATTCGCAACTCGAAGTCCCTCTCGCGCGTTTTCTGTCACGCGAACTTGGTATGAGACTCACCGAAGTCGGCTCGCCGTATCTGCACCGACAGCATCTTGCCGAGGAGCTGGCGCTTCTTCCAGAGGGAACCGTGCTGTCGGAAGGTCAGGATGTCGAGCGTCAGCTCGACCGATGCCGTGAGGCCAGACCTGATCTGGTGGTGTGCGGGCTCGGTCTGGCCAATCCTCTCGAAGACGAGGGCATGACCACCAAGTGGTCGATCGAGCTGGTGTTCAGCCCGGTGCACGGGTTCGATCAGGCTGCTGATCTGGCCGAACTGTTCACCCGACCCCTGCGCCGGCGACGGCTGATCCAGCCGATCGCGGAGGTCAACGCCACATGAAACTGACCTTGTGGACCTACGAGGGACCGCCGCATGTGGGCGCCATGCGCATCGCCACCGGTATGCGTGATGTCCACTATGTCCTGCATGCCCCACAGGGCGACACCTACGCGGATCTTCTCTTCACCATGATCGAGAGACGGTCGAAGCGTCCCCCGGTGACCTACACCACATTTCAGGCCAGAGACCTGGGCAAGGACACTGCCGAGCTGTTCAAGCAGTCGGTCCAGGCGGCGTATTCGCGCTTTCGGCCCAAGGCGATGATGGTCGGGTCGTCATGCACCGCCGAACTGATCCAGGATGATCCGGCAGGGCTCGCAGCCGCACTGGATCTGCCGATCCCCGTGGTACCGCTCGAATTGCCCTCGTATCAGCGCAAGGAAAACTGGGGTGCCTCGGAGACGTTCTACCAGATGGTACGCGCCATGTGCACCGGTCGACAGCCGGCGCGGCGAGCCTCTGTCAGGTCCCGGTGCAACATCCTCGGCCCCACCGCACTTGGTTTCCGTCATCGAGATGACGTTACGGAGATCACACGACTGCTTGATCAGATCGGTATTGATGTCGCGGTGGTAGCACCGATGGATGCATCGCCGGAGGATCTCTCTGCGTTGATCAACGCCGATTTCAACGTACTGCTCTATCCCGAGACAGGCCAGCAGGCAGCTGCCTGGCTGGAGCGTCAATTCGGCATGAAGTACACGCGTGTGGTCCCGATCGGGGTGAACGCCAGCAGGGAATTCATCCGCGAGGTCTGTGGCCTCGCCGGACGCGATCCCGAGCTTGCCTCGCGGGATGCCCGCGCGACCTGGTATGCACGGTCCGTGGATTCGACCTATCTGACGGGCAAACGCGTCTTCATCTTCGGCGATGCCACGCACGCAGTAGCAGCCGCCCGTGTGGCCGCCGATGAGATGGGGTTTAACGTGGTGGGTCTGGGCACCTACAGCCGTGAGTTTGCGCGTGAGGTTCGCGAGGCGGCCCGGCGTTACGGTGTCGAGCCGCTCATCACCGATGACTATCTCGAGGTCGAGGAGCGCGTGGCGCAACTCCAACCCGAACTGGTTCTCGGGACGCAGATGGAGCGCCACATCGCGAAGCGTCTCTCCATTCCGTGTGCGGTGATTTCCGCACCTGTGCATGTGCAGGATTTCCCGGCGCGCTACTCGCCCCAGATGGGGTTCGAGGGTGCCAATGTACTTTTCGATTCATGGATTCATCCGTTGATGATGGGGCTCGAGGAACATCTGATTCACATGTTCCGAGATGATTTCGAGTTTCATGACGGTGCAGCACCATCGCATCTTGGTCATGCATCGCCCGCGCAGGCGCCGGCCACACCCGTGCGCGAGCCGTCAGCGGACTCTTCGGTATCCGCATCCGAGCCCACATCATCTGCCCCGTCAGATCGCAGCGACGTCTCTGCGGGCGTCAATCCGATCGTCGTTCCCCATGTGCCCGACTGGGCCCCTGATGCGCAAAAGGAACTCGGCAAGATTCCCTTCTTCGTGCGCGGCAAGGCGCGGCGCAATACCGAGCGATTTGCCCAGGAGAGGGGCGTTGAGCTGATCACCATCGAGACTCTTTACGATGCCAAAGCCCACTACAGCCGCTGAGCTTGGCGGTCGGGATACGCCGATCCGGGTCGCGATTCTGACCATGGATACGCATCTGGCAACGGCAACGGCGCGAGCGAATGCGCGGCTGGTGCGTCAGTTGCCCGGCTTGCGGCTGACCATGCATGCAGCATCGGAGTGGGCGGCCGACACGCAGGCCCTTGCCGCATGTCTGAACGACATCGCCAGGGCCGACATCATCGTGGTCACCATGTTGTTCATGGAGGACCACTTCCTCCCGGTTCTTCCCGCAATCGAAGCCCGCCGGGAGTCCTGCGACGCAATTGTCTGCGCGATGTCTGCCGCCGAGGTGGTGCGCCACACGCGACTGGGCAAGTTCGACATGAGCAAGCCCGCCAGTGGTCTCACAGCCTTGCTCAAGCGCTTGCGCGGCAACAAGGACAAGACATCCAGCGGGGGGGCGGCGCAGATGAAGATGCTTCGCCGTGTGCCGAAATTGCTGCGATTCATTCCGGGAACCGCCCAGGATGTACGTTCCTATTTCCTGACACTTCAGTACTGGCTGGGGGGGTCCGAGGAAAATGTGTTCAATCTGGTCCGCTTCCTGGTCAACCGCTATGCATCCGGGCCACGCGAGGCGCTCCGCGGGGTCGACGATCCGCCGCTTCCTGTCGAATATCCCGAGGTGGGTGTGTACCACCCGCGGATGAATCCCCGCATCGCCGAGCATCCGGGGCAGTTACCTGCCGGTGTGTCCACCGCCACTTCGCGCGGTCGGGTAGGGCTGCTTCTTCTGCGCTCCTATCTTCTGTCGGGTAACTCTGGTCATTACGACGGCGTCATCGCTGCCATGGAGGCGCAGGGGCTTCAGGTGGTTCCGGCCTTTGCCGCAGGTCTCGATGCGCGCCCTGCTGTCGAACGTTTCTTCATGCATCAGGGGGTGGCAACCGTTGATGCCGTGGTGTCGCTATCGGGGTTCTCCCTGGTAGGTGGGCCAGCCTACAACGATGCCCGCGCTGCCGAGGAGGTGCTTGCGCGCCTGGATGTTCCGTATATCTCCGCGCACCCTGTCGAGTTTCAGTCGCTCGATCAATGGGGTGAATCCGAGCGCGGCCTCCTCCCTGTCGAGAGCACCATCATGGTGGCCATTCCGGAACTTGACGGTGCGACGGCGCCCATGGTGTTCGGCGGCCGCGCGGGCCAACCCGGAACGACATGCAAGGGATGCGCCGAGCGTTGTGCCTTTACCGAGGTGCAGAACGCCCAGGACATGCATACCTGCTCGAATCGCGCCCGCATGCTGGCATCCCGTGTCGCCCGCATGGTGGCCCTGCGTCGCGAGGAGCGTGCGCAGCGTCGTGTTGCAGTGGTGATCTTCAACTTCCCGCCGAACGCCGGCAACACGGGAACAGCCGCCTACCTGTCGGTATTCGAGTCGTTGTTTCAGGTCATGCGGGCCATGCGTGATCGCGGATATCAGGTCGAGATGCCCGAGAGCGTTGACGCCCT
>CAYYDO010000031.1:13352-15696 GCA_964470595.1 uncultured Burkholderiaceae bacterium
GTCATCACGGGCAATCGTGAACAGTTCGGAACGGATGCCAATGTGCACACCATGATCGATGCAGACGATCATGTCCGCAGAGAGACATGGCTTGCCGAGATCGAGTCTCAATGGGGTGCAGCGCCGGGTCGCGTGCTCAGCAACGGTCGGTCCATTTATGTGCTGGGGCGTCAGTTCGGCAATGTGCTGGTCACCATTCAGCCGGGTATGGGTTACGAAGGCGATCCCATGCGCCTGCTCTTCGAAAAGGGTTTCGCACCCACCCATGCCTTCTCGGCCCATTACCGATATCTCCGCGAGGATTTTGCAGCGCATGCGGTGCTTCATTTCGGCACGCATGGCGCGCTCGAATTCATGCCCGGCACACAGTCAGGCATGTCGGGCGCTTGCTGGCCGGATCGTCTGATTGGCGACCTCCCCAATTTCTATCTCTATGCTGCCAACAACCCATCGGAAGGCGCGATTGCCAAACGACGCGCTGGCGCCACACTGATCAGCTACCTCACGCCACCGGTGACACAGGCGGGGCTCTACAAGGGGCTCAACGACCTGAAGTCGTCCATGGACCACTGGCGTGCGCTGACGCCCGACGATAGCCATCGCGCCGAGACGGCTGCCATGATCCAGTCGCTTGCTGCCGAGCTTGAACTGGCCCAGCCGACGCCGGCCTGGTCGGTGGACACATCTGCCGGGTTCCCGGGCGAGGCAGATCAGAAGATCGCAGCACTGCAGGATGCTGTCCGCGAACTGGAATACACCCTGATTCCCCATGGTCTTCATGTTGTGGGCAAGCCGCTTTCCGAGGAGGAGCGTCTGGACATGCTGATGTCCATGTCCGAGGCGTCCCACGGATGGACCATCGATCGCAAGGCAGTGGCGGCGCTGCTGCGCGGTGAGTCCGCGCGTGAGGCCTGTGCCCGCAATTTCGAGCAGCCGGAGGGTATTGCCGACGTGTTTGCCGAGCTTGAGCGCGCGAATGCGCTTCTCGAGGAAGACTCTGAAATCGAGGGCATCATGCGTGCACTCGATGGCTGTTTCATTCGACCCGCACCGGGTGGCGATGTGCTGCGCACGCCCGAGGTATTGCCCACGGGCCGCAATCTTCACGGCTTCGATCCATTCAAGATACCCAGTGCTTTCGCCGTTCGTGACGGTGCCAGACAGGCCCAGCGGCTGATTGATCGCTACGTTGCCGACGGCCACCCGCTTCCCGAATCCATTGCCATGGTGCTCTGGGGTACCGACAACCTCAAGACCGAGGGAAGTCCCATTGCACAGGCGCTTTTCATGATGGGCGCAGCACCACGGTTCGACAGCTATGGGCGTATTGCTGGGGCCCGTCTGCTCCCGCTCGAGGAGGTTGGTCGACCCCGCATCGACGTGGTCATCACGCTGTCGGGGATTTTTCGCGATCTCATGCCACTGCAGATCAAACTGCTTGCAGAAGCCGCCTACCTCGCTGCTTCGGCTGATGAACCCGTCGAGTGGAATTACATCCGCAAGCATGCCCTGGCCTATCAGCAGGCGCATGGCGGCACCCTTGAGGATGCCTCGCTGCGGGTTTATGGCAACGCCGAGGGCACCTATGGCTCGAACGTCAACAGTCTGGTCGAGAGCAGCCGCTGGGACCAGGAGGACGAACTGGCGGAAACCTACTCCCGACGCAAGGGATTTGCCTATGGCCGGAGCGGCCGTCCGGTGCGGCAACCAGAGCTCCTGCAGAGTGTGCTGCGTGATGTGCAACTGACCTATCAGAACCTTGATTCCGTGGAATTGGGTGTGACCACGGTCGACACCTACTTCGACACTCTGGGCGGCATCACTGGCGCAGTGAAGCGGGCCAAGGGCGGTGATGCGCCTCCGGTGTACATCGGCGATCAGACACGCGGCGAGGGCACGGTTCGGACACTGACCGAGCAGGTGGCTCTTGAAACGCGTACCCGCATGCTCAATCCGAAGTGGTACGAAGGCATGCTCAAGCACGGTTACGAGGGTGTGCGTCAGATCGAGGTGCACATCACCAACACCATGGGCTGGTCGGCGACAACAGGTCAGGTCCAGCCCTGGGTGTATCAGCAACTGACACAGACGTTCATGCTGGATCCGGAAATGCGTGATCGACTTGCACGACTCAATCCTGCGGCATCGGCCAAGGTGGCAAGTCGTCTGATCGAGGCCTCCGAGAGGCAGTTCTGGAAACCGGATGCAAAGACTCTTGAGGCTTTGCGTCAGGCGGGTGAGGAATTAGAAGATCGCCTTGAAGGCGTATACGAGGGAGTGTCGTCATGAATGTAGCGAGCGTGCCGTTTTCGGAAATCAAGCGAACCGGAAAATCGTCCCGTCC
>CAYYDO010000032.1:0-3546 GCA_964470595.1 uncultured Burkholderiaceae bacterium
TAGTAGATGCCCGCCAGCATGATCAGTGCGGGGGACGGATCGGACATCCTGTAGGGGATCGGGAGAAGCATGGCAATGGTGGCGAGCGGGCCAATGCCGGGAAGCACTCCGATGAGGGTGCCAAGGAGCACCCCGATGAAGCAGTAGAAGAGATTTTCCAGCGTGAATGCTGTCGCCGCGCCGAGGGCCAGGTTTGCGAGAAGTTCCATGAGGGGTGCGTCCTTCGTTTATCCGGGCATCAGTGGGTGAGGGCAGGTGGCAGGATCGGGAACTGCAGTTCGAGCCCGTATCCGAATACGCCGATTCCCAGAAGCACAAGGCCAAGGGCGAGGATGACTGTTTCCCGCCGCTTTGATTCGTGGCTGGCTGCAGCAGCGATCCCGACCAAGGCCAACACCGCGACGAGAAAACCGGCAACCGGCAGAAGTATGGCGAATGACAACACGGCACCCAGCACGAGGCCGAAACCCCGCCAGTCCGTGGGAGGCGGGGGTTCCTGCTCTTCCACAGGCAGGAAGGCCATTACGAGCACGGTCACACCAAGCAGGAGCATGATCCCTGCCAGAAGTGTCGGGAAGAAGGCGGGCCCCATTCGGTTGGCCGTACCCATCGAGTATTCCTGGGCGTAGACCATGAAGAACACGCCGATGACGATGAACATCAACCCGGCGTTGAAGTCCCGCTTGTTATATATCTTCATGCAGCCTCCCCATATTTACCGCGGATTCTTCCACAGTCGACATCCCCGGTAAACTAAGGAAAGTCCGGGATGTCAGAATCCCGGTTCCCATCCCCCCCGTCCTGCTTCCATCGTCAATGAACGCTTCAGAGATCCGGGAGAAATTTCTCCGCTACTTCGAGTCCAAGGGCCACACCATCGTTCCCTCAAGTCCGCTCGTGCCTGGAAACGACCCAACCCTGCTCTTTACCAACAGCGGCATGGTGCAGTTCAAGGATGTGTTCCTGGGGCGGGAGCAACGCCCCTATCGTCGCGCCACGTCCTCGCAGCGCAGCGTCAGGGCAGGTGGCAAACACAACGATCTCGAAAATGTAGGCTACACCGCGCGGCATCACACTTTTTTCGAGATGCTGGGTAATTTCTCCTTTGGCGACTACTTCAAGCGTGAAGCCATCCATTACGCCTGGGAACTGCTGACACGCGTATACGGACTTCCCGCCGAGCGGCTCTGGGTAACGGTCTATCAGGAGGACGACGAGGCCTACGGCATCTGGGCCAACGAGATACATGTGCCACACGAGCGCATTGTTCGCATCGGCGACAACAAGGGTTCACGCTATGCCAGCGACAACTTCTGGCAGATGGCAGATACGGGTCCCTGCGGTCCTTGCAGCGAGATTTTCTACGATCACGGCCCCGAGGTCTGGGGAGGGCCACCGGGCAGTCCCGAGCAGGACGGGGATCGCTACATTGAAATCTGGAATCTCGTGTTCATGCAGTTCGAGCGGGATGAGGCGGGTGTTCTCACGCCGTTGCCGAAACCCTGCGTGGATACCGGCATGGGTCTCGAGAGGATCGCAGCGGTGCTCCAGCATGTGCACAGCAACTACGAGATAGATCTTTTTCGTAATCTTATCGGCGCGGTCGCGCGCGAGACAGCTGTGTCCGACCTGCTCAACCCGTCGTTGCGCGTGATTGCCGACCACATTCGTGCCTGCTCTTTCCTGATCGTCGACGGTGTCATCCCGGGTAATGAGGGTCGTGGTTATGTGTTGCGACGCATCATCCGCCGGGCGCTCCGTCATGGCCACAAGCTCGGCCAGACGCAGCCTTTTTTCCATCGTCTCGTCGGTGACCTCGTCAGGGAGATGGGCGATGCTTACCCTGAGTTGACCCGCGCTGCAGATCGTGTGGCCGCGACCCTCAAGCAGGAGGAGGAGCGCTTTGGCGAGACGCTCGAGAAAGGCATGGGCATTCTCCACTCGGCCCTGGCAACCGTGCCTCGTGGCGGCCGACTCGATGGGCAAACAGCCTTCATGCTCTACGACACCTTCGGATTTCCCCTCGATCTCACTGCAGATGTATGCCGCGAGAGGGAGGTCGATGTCGATGAGGCGGGATTCCAGTCTGCGATGAACCGGCAGCGCGAGCAGGCCCGAGCGGCCGGGAAGTTCAAGGCCGAGGGAGGGCTCGATTACGCGGGCGCATCCACCGTTTTCGTCGGTTACGAGCGGCTGGAGGAGCGCAGCATGGTCGTCGGCATCTATCGCGACGGATCGGCTGTCGAGCAGGTCGATGTGGGCGAAAGTGCCGTTCTGGTGCTGGACACCACGCCCTTTTACGCCGAGTCCGGTGGCCAGGTTGGCGATGCCGGAGGTTTGCGTGGCGAGAACATGGCGTTCGCGGTCGAGGATACACAAAAGATCGCGGCTGGGGTCATTGGACATCACGGTGTCGTACTCACAGGCCGGATTCGCGTTGGTGATACGGTCAGTGCTGCCGTCGATACCGTTCGTCGGTCTCATATCGTTCGTAATCACTCGGCGACGCATCTCCTGCACAAGGCTCTCCGCGAAGTGCTTGGCGAGCATGTTCAGCAGAAGGGATCCCTCGTCGATCCGGACAAGACACGCTTTGACTTTTCGCACCATCAGCCAGTGAGTGAGCAGGAGATTCGTCGTGTCGAGGAGATCGTCAATTCGGAGATCCTTGCCAACCAGCAGACGCGCGCGCAGGTCATGGCTTTCGACGATGCCATCGCGCACGGAGCAATGGCGCTCTTTGGCGAAAAATACGGCGATGAGGTGCGCGTTCTCGATATCGGATCCTCATGCGAGTTGTGTGGTGGAACCCATGTCCAGCGTACCGGCGACATCGGTCTTTTCAAGATCGTTTCCGAGTCGGGTGTCGCCTCGGGAGTGCGTCGCATCGAAGCTGTGACGGGTGAAAATGCCCTGGCTTTGATGCAGGAACTCGAGGCACGCGTGAGTGCTGCAGCATCCCTGATCAAGGCGCCAGCCGCGGAATTGCCGGCAAGGCTCGCTCAGATCATGGACCACGTAAAGGCGATGGAAAAAGAGATCGGTCGCCTGAAGTCGCGACTCGCCTCGGCAGCGGGCGATGATCTCGCCGATCAGGCGAGTGTTCTGGACGGCGGAGTTCGTGTGCTTGCCGTTTCAGTGGAAGGTGCCGATAGCGGCGGACTTCGGGAAATGCTGGACAAGCTGAAAGGCAAGCTTGGATCGGCGGCGATCGTTCTTGCTGCCGTCGAGGGATCCAAGGTCAGTCTGATTGCCGGTGTGACACCTGATCTGACCGCGCGACTCAAGGCTGGCGAACTGGTCAATCATGTGGCTGTCCAGGTAGGTGGCAAGGGCGGTGGTCGACCGGATATGGCACAGGCTGGCGGTCAGGATCCGTCTGGTTTGCCGGCAGCTCTGGGCAGCGTGGTCGAATTCGTTCGTTCGAGGCTTTGAGATGTCCGTTCCACCGACTGCCGATCGTGTGGTTGATACCCGGGGCCTGAACTGTCCCATGCCGATTCTGAAAGCGAAAAAGGCATTGAACGATATGGAGCCGGCGCAATT
>CAYYDO010000032.1:3556-5115 GCA_964470595.1 uncultured Burkholderiaceae bacterium
ACTCGCAACGGATCCTGGTGCAGTGCGGGATTTCGAGTACTTCTGCCGGCACACAGGACATCAGCTTATGGAAACTACTGAATCTTCGGGGGAATATATCTTTCTGATACGAAGAAAGGATTAGACTGACCGCAAGGAGGAGGGATCGTCATTTGAGGGAGTGACGGTCATTTTGGCGCCAGGCTCTGGCGCCTTTTTCTTTCCGGGTCACGATCACAACTGCGCCATCTGTTCTTTCACGCGTGACAGCGCCGATTCAAATCCGCGAAGCCTGGCCCGCTCCTGCTCCACCACATCGGGGGGAGCCTTCTCAACGAAGGATGCATTACCCAGTTTCGCGTTGGCGCGTGCGATCTCCGATTCCAGCTTTGCAGCCTCCTTGGCGAGCCGGGATCGTTCCGCATCGGGATCGACAGCGACCACGAGCATCAGCCGCAGGTCTCCCACGATCTGAACAGGCGACCTGCGGGCCTCATCACCCAGCGTTTTCTCGAAACTGACCTCACTGAGTCTTGCGAGCGCCTTGAGGCTGGCAGCAATCTGTCGACGCTCCGGTCCGTCGATGCGGTGATCGAGCATGATGTCCCGATCCATCGTGCGCACATTCTCGGTGCTGATGCGCAGGGGGACCTTGTCTCCCGGTGAGAGTCCCATCTCCGAGCGCAGCGCTCGCACGGCGCCGATGATCTCCTTGAGTTGCGTGACGCGTGCCTCTGCAAGGGGGTCGATCTTTGCTGGCTCCGAACGCGGAAAGCTCGCCGTGACGATCGAATCGGTCTCACCCGAGGCCAGGCGGTGTGAACGGCCGGCAGCAGGCGCCACCGATTGCCACAGCGCCTCCGTGATGAAGGGGATGATCGGATGCGCCAGACGCAGGGTGGCTTCAAGCACGCGCAGCAGGGTACGGCGGGCAGCCTTTTGCTCATTGGGTTTGCCGAGTGCGATCTGGACCTTGGCGAGTTCCAGATACCAGTCGCAGAACTCGTTCCAGACGAACTCATAGATTTCACGGGCGGCAAGATCGAACCGGTAATCGTTGAGGTGCTGATCCACGGCCGCCTCGGCCCGTTGCAGCCGCGAGACGATCCAGCGATCAACAAAAGTGAAATTGAGTGCACCATCGGGTCCGCAGTCGCCTGCGCAGATCTCGAGCCCGTTGTCCTGACCTTCGCAGTTCATCAGGACAAACCGGCTGGCGTTCCAGAGCTTGTTGCAGAAATTCCGATATCCCTCGCAGCGGTGAAGGTCGAAGTTGATATTGCGTCCCGGCGTTGCAAGGCTTGCAAAGGTGAATCGCAGAGCGTCCGTGCCGAAGGAGGGAATCCCGCTCGGGTACTCCTTGCGGGTGCGTTTGGCGATGGCATCCGACTGACGGGGATTCATGAGCCCGGATGTGCGCTTGGCAACCAGCTCCTCGATTCCGATCCCGTCGATCAGGTCGATGGGATCGAGCGTATTGCCTTTCGATTTGCTCATCTTCTGGCCCTCGGCATCCCGGACCAGCGCGTGAACGTAGACGTCACGGAAAGGCACCTTTCCTGTGAAGTGGCATGTCATCA
>CAYYDO010000032.1:5125-9161 GCA_964470595.1 uncultured Burkholderiaceae bacterium
AGCCTGTGACCAGAACACTGGATGGCAGAAACTGTGCGAGATCCGGTCGCAAGTTGGGTTTGCCCTGCTGGTGATTCCACACCTGATCCGGATCAACGAGTGTCGAAAATGGCACGAGTGCCGATGAGAACCATGTATCGAGAACATCCGGGTCGCGGGTCAACGGGCCTGTCCAGCCGGAGCGTTCGGCCATGAGGCGGGCATCGGCCTCGGACCGGGCCACGAATACCGTGCCGTCGTCGATCGCTTGTCCGTTTTCGTCGGCTTTGTACCAGGCGGGAATCTGGGGGCCCCACCACAACTTTCGCGAGATGCACCAGTCCTGGATGTTGTCGAGCCAGTGGCGATATGTCGACACCCAGTTTTCAGGAACGAAGCGCACCTCACCGGAATCGACGACCTGCAGTGCTTTTTCCGCAATGCTTACTCCAGGGTTGGGGCATCCATCCGGCGCAGGGCGCGTCATGGCGACAAACCACTGATCAGTAAGCATCGGTTCGATGATCGCCTGTGTGCGATCTCCCCGAGGGATCATCAGCTTGTGGGGCTTGCTCTCGACGAGCAGGCCGCGTTTCTCGAGATCGGCGAGAATCACCTTGCGGGCATCGAAGCGGTCCATGCCACGATACTCAGCGGGGGCATTGTCGTTGATCCTCCCGTCGAGCGTCAGGATGCTGATCATTTCGAGCCCGTGACGCTGACCCATCGCATAGTCATTGAAATCATGGGCCGGGGTGATCTTGACGCATCCGGTGCCAAACGCAGGATCGACATGGTCGTCTGCGATCACGGGAATGTTCCGCTCGGCAAGCGGCAGACGCAGCATCTTGCCCACCAGATGACGATACCGCTCATCCTCCGGATGCACCGCCACGGCGACGTCTCCCAGCATGGTTTCCGGTCGCGTGGTCGCCACCACGAGTCCCTTCCCGCCATCGGCCAGGGGATAGTGCAGTGACCAGAGGCTGCCTTCTTCCTCTTCGCTCACGACCTCCAGATCGGAGACAGCTGTCAGGAGCTTGGGATCCCAGTTCACCAGTCGTTTGCCACGGTAAATCAGACCTTGTTCGTAAAGGGCCACGAACACTTCCTTCACCACCTCGGAGCAACGCGGGTCCATGGTGAAGTATTCGAGATTCCAGTCGCAGCTGGCTCCCAGACGACGCATCTGGCCGGTGATGGTCGAGCCCGAGTGCTCCTTCCATTGCCACACCCTGTCAATGAAACCGGTGCGACCGAGATCGTGTCTGGAGAGACCCTGGCCATCGAGCTGCCGTTCGACCACGATCTGTGTTGCGATTCCCGCGTGGTCGGTTCCCGGCAGCCATAGGGTGTTATCGCCTCTCATCCTGTGCCAACGGGTCAGGGTATCCATGAGGGTCTGATTGAAGGCATGCCCCATGTGCAGTGTGCCCGTGACGTTCGGCGGAGGCAGCTGGATGGCGAAGGCCGGTTGGTCAGCTGCCCGGCCGGCCCGATACAGACCCCGACGTTCCCATTCGCTGCCCCAGGTTGCTTCGATTTCGGCAGGCTCAAAGGATTTGGCAAGCTCGGTCATGTCGGTGTCTTCGAGAGGTCAAAGCGTTGAATGGGATAACCGCGGTCGCGGTAGAAGGTGAATCTCTGTCGCGCCTTGGCCCGATCTTCCTCATCCGTCGAAACGACTTCGAACAGTCGTACAAAACGCGCGAAGAATGGCGGGGGTTCGTCATCGAGGTTGAGCAGCAGGGTGTGACTCTGGAGTCGCACCTCTTCACTCAGGAGAATGATCGGCGCCTCATGAGCCTCGGGCAGATCCACATGCGCATGTGGAATGAATTCGTCAGGCCACAGGCTCCATAGCGCATCATCGAATGCGTCAAGACGTTCGCGCTCGGAACAGAAGACCACCAGGGGTGTTTCAGGATGGGCCTGCCCCGCTTTCAGGATCTTTCGAGACAACCTGCAGGCGTAGGTAATCCTGTCCGGCGTGTTGAAGTGAAAGTCAATCGATGTCATGGCCCGGGATCATTCCCGATCACTCCAGGCCATGTTTGAGGAATTCCACGAGCAGCCCTACCGGACGCCCCGTAGCGCCCTTGGATGCGCCCGACCGCCAGGCTGTTCCGGCAATGTCGAGGTGCGCCCAGCGGTACGCCTTGGTGAATCGCCACAGGAAGCAGGCGGCTGTTACGCTTCCTGCCGAGCGCCCCCCCACGTTTGCCATGTCGGCAAAGGGGGATTTCAGGAGTTCCTGATAGTCCTCCTGAAGCGGCATTCGCCAGGCGGTATCGAGACTGTCCTGGCCAGCCTTGATCAGAGCCTCCGCAAGCGTGTCATCGGCACTGAAGAGTCCGGAGTTCACGGCGCCCAGGGCAATCACGCAGGCTCCGGTCAGCGTGGCGATATCGATCACGGTCGCTGGCTTGAATCGCTCCACATAGGTCAGGGCATCGCACAGGATGAGCCGCCCCTCGGCATCCGTGTTGAGAATCTCTACGGTTTGCCCCGACATGGACGTGACGATATCGCCCGGTCGGGTGGCTGTACCGCTGGGCATGTTTTCGCAGGTGGGAATGACGCCGATCACATTGCGCTTGAGCCCCATCTCGGCGACCGCCCGCATCACGCCGAGCACGGTGGCGGCTCCGGACATGTCGTATTTCATCTCGTCCATGTCGGCTGCAGGCTTGATCGAGATACCGCCGGTGTCGAAGGTGATGCCTTTGCCGACCAGCACATGCGGAGCATCCTTGACGGTCGCGCCCTGATGCTGCAGAACGATGAACTGGGGCGGCTGTGCAGAGCCCTGTGCCACTGCGAGCAGTGCACCCATGCCGAGTTTCTCCATGGCCGCCCTGTCGAGCACCTCGATCTTGAGCCGATGGTCGCGCGCCAGTTGCCGGGCCTGGGTTGCGAGGAATGCCGGCGTACAGATGTTGGGGGGCAGGTTGGCAAGGTCCTTGGTGAGTTCAAGGCCATTTGCAAGGGCGCGCGCATCCTCGATGATCTTCGGTGCCTCGGTCGGCCGCATATCGCCCGGCAGCAGCATCTCGACATGAACAATGCCCTCTGAGGGAGGTTTGGCCGCATTGGCGCGGGATTTCGCGGTGTCCTGAGCATCGTCGCGGCGGGTCTTGAAACGCTCGAACCGATACGATGCCTCGCGTACGCAGACGACATGGGCGTTGACTCGCCACGCACCGGAGCGCTCGCCAGCGCGCCCCTTTACCGGCACATCGGTGAGGAAAGACGCGATCCGCTTGATTCCGCGGGACCCGCTGACGGATTTCACGGCACCGCGGATGGCATCGCAGAAGACCTTTTCAGTGAACTCATCCCGCTTCCCCAGGCCGACCAGCAGTGCACGCGGGGAGGGCAGGCCCGAGAGGTCGCGCAGCAAAAGGTTGCTTCCGGCCTTTCCGTCGATGTCCCCTGCCTTGATGGCGCGGGCTACCGCGCCACCGCTGACTTTATCGAGCACCTTGGCGGCGCTGGACAACTCGACGGCACCAGTGGCGGTCGAGAAAATGCCGACCCACACGCAGTCTGCAGAGGCGCGGTCGACCGGCTTGTTGCTTGCGATGAATTCAATTGGTTCCCGGTGCTCGCCGGGATCACGGGTGTCCTTGATTTCCTTTGGGGCCGCAGTCGCAGTCATGACAAAATGCCTCGGTTCGGGAAACCCTGCATTATAAGGAAAATGCTTTTCCAAAAATCCCTTCTCAGGGAACTCAGAGCCACTGCTGGCGGGGTTTTGGCAGTATTGGTGACCACCCTGGTCACCATGATCCTCATTCGTGCGCTGGGTCGTGCTGCCTCTGGTCGGGTCGATGGCGAACTGGTGCTTCCACTGATCGTTTTCAACACCGTCAGCCTGCTGAATTCGGTGCTCATGCTCACCGTGTACGTGTCTGTTCTGATGGTGCTGTCACGCTGGTGGCGGGATTCAGAGGCCGTTATCTGGCTGACCAGCGGCAGGAGTCTGGCCGATTTCCTGGGGCCGGTATGGCGATTTACATGGCCAATGATGGTGGTGGTTGCCGTGCTGTCCACA
>CAYYDO010000032.1:9171-14802 GCA_964470595.1 uncultured Burkholderiaceae bacterium
AGCCCAAGGCGCGCGCTGCGGCGTTCGGCACCTTCGGCATGGTGTCGCCCTTCATCTGGATGTGCTTCCCCGTCCTCACGGGCTGGGTTGTGGGCGCGGTGTCCTGGCGCTGGGTTGCCGTGCTGTCCACAGTCGTCGCTCCCTGGGCCCGTCAGCAGATATCGGCGTTCGAGGACGAGATTCGCAATCGTGGTGATGCGCAACGGGTGAGTCCCGGGCAGTTTCGGGAATCCTATTCCGGTCAGCGGGTTTTCTTCATCGAGAATCCGGACAGCGACGACGGGCGTGTCGGCACCGTGTTCATTCGCTCCCTCGAACCCGGCGGACGTCAGGTCGTGCTGGTGTCCTCGACCGGCAGATTCGAGGAGGACGCCGAGGGTCAACGGTGGGTGGTGCTTGAAAAAGGCTATCGCACCGACATGACGTCGGACACCCTTGAATCCCGAACGACCGGTTTCGATGTCTACCGCGTCAGGCTCGACCAGGGCGGGCCAGCCACCCGCACACCGGACAGCATCCGTTCCGCAGCCACCTTCGAGTTGCTCGACCGGTCCGATCCGGCGGCAGACAGTGAACTGACCTTGCGTCTCGGTTTTCCCCTGCTCACCCTGGCGCTGGCTGCGCTCGCCGTCCCGCTCGCGGTGTCGAATGCCCGATCGGGAAGGGCGTTCAATCTGATTCTCGCCCTGCTGGTCTATCTGATTGCGAGCAATCTGTTCAGTGCCGTGAAGGCCTCGGTCGGGCAGGGCAAGTTGTCCCTTGCCATGGCCTGGTGGCCTCTGCCAGTGGCTCTGGTCGTTCTCGCTGGCCTGCTGATCGTATGGAGGATGTACCAACTTCCCGGGCCTGCCGATCTCCTGTGGGCGGTTTTCAGGCGTGTCATGCCAGGTCGCAAGCCGAGGGCTGCATGAACTTTCCTATCGTGATCACTGGAGGGCACGGCGGTCGGGGTCGGGGTCGGGTGCGATCGCCAGAGTCTTCCGGCGCTACATTGGAGCCTCCATATTGCAGGCCACGATCTTCGTCATGTGCGCATTTCTGGCCATGTTCATGTTTTTTGATTTCCTCGCCGAAATCGACGAGGTGGGCATCGGGGGGTACCGGCTTGAGCAGGCCATGCTTCAGGTGCTACTTGGTGTCCCCAATCGGGTCGTCGAGCTTGCGCCGATCGCGGCCTTGATTGGAACATTGTGGGCGCTCTCGCAAAGCGCCGCTCAGTCCGAATTCACTGTCTTCCGGGTATCCGGTTTACTGCCATCGACTGCGGTCGCCACCATTCTTCGCGTCGGTTTCCCCTTGGTCATCGCGACCGCAATTTTTTCCGAGTTCCTTGTTCCGCTGGCCGAGGATTTCCGCGGGAGGTTGCGGGACGGAGCTGTTGGGGGTGTCGGGCAGATGCGGTCCGGTCTGTGGCTTCGCGATGCGTCCGACCTGCGTCAAGGCTCGGGTAATGGAACCCGCTTCATCAATGCCTCCCGTTACGGACAAGACCAGTCGCTGGAGTCGGTACGGGTGTACGACTTCGACGGGAATCAGCGACTGATCGCCACAATCGAAGCGCCCAGGGCGCGCTACATCGGTGCGCTGTCCGATGGACACGCCTGGGAGATGCTCGCCGCCAGAGAGCGCCTGTTTGGTGCGGACGGCACGGTCACGCAAAGGGTCTACGAGCGTATGCGCCTCGTGTCGCAGATTTCACCCGAGACATTGGGTGCATTGCTGATCAATCCCGATCGGATGTCGTCAATCGATCTGTATCGGTACATCAACTACCTCAAGCAGAACAAGCAGCAGACCGAGCGCTACGAGATCGCGCTCTGGAAGCGACTGGTGTATCCGCTGGTGGTCTGGGTCATGATGCTTCTGGCCTGTCCTGCAGCCTATCTGCAGGCAAGGGCTGGTACGGTGGGTGCGCGCGTGTTTGCCGGCATACTGATTGGCGTGGCCTTTCACCTTCTGAACAGTCTGTTCTCGCATCTCGGAGTTCTCAACACATGGCCAGCCCCGGTGATGGCCATGCTTCCAAGCCTGATGGCGCTGGCGGTGGCGGCGTTTTTCTTCTATCGGGTGCAGCGGGTCTGATGCGCAGTAAACTGCCGGTTTCATGCCGTGTGGGGAGAGATCATCGTGTCGTACAACTGTTCCTTGGTACCCTCTGGCCGACAGTTTCCAGTGGAAGCAGGCGAGACCATTCTGCAGGCTGCGTTGCGCGCCGGTGTGGTGCTCCCATATGGCTGCAAGGACGGCGCATGCGGTTCGTGCAAATCGCAACTGGTCTCCGGGGAAGTCGACTACGGTGTCTATCAGTCGAAAGCCATGTCATCTGCCGGGAGAGAGCAGGGTGCTGTGCTGATCTGTTGCGCCACACCGAAGAGCGATGTCGTGGTCAAGGCCCGAGTCGTCGCTGCGGAGGGGATGATCCCTGTGCGCAAGATGCCGTGCCGGGTACAGAGCATCAGCCGCGCAGCACCGGATGTCGCAATCGTTCGTCTGCAACTTCCGGCCAATGAGAAATTCGATTATCTCGCCGGGCAATACATCGACATTCTGCTCAAGGACGGCAAGCGTCGCAGTTACTCCATGGCCAATGCCCCACTGCAGGAAAATGTCCTCGAACTGCACATCCGGCACACGCCCGGGGGTGCGTTTACCGACGCCTTGTTTGGTGTCGGCACCACTTCTGCCAACCCGATCCGCGAGCGCGATATCCTGCGACTGGAGGGGCCTCAGGGAACCTTCTTCCTTCGGGAAGACAGCACCAAGCCGCTGGTGCTGTTGGCCAGCGGTACCGGATTTGCGCCGATCAAGGCCCTCGTCGAGCAGATGCGTATCCGCCAGATTCAGCGTCCTGCTGTGCTCTACTGGGGAGGGCGTCGACCGCATGACCTGTACATGGACAGCCTGGCAACCGAGTGGGCACAGAGCCTGCCGAATTTCCGTTACATCCCGGTCATCAGTGACGCTCTGCCCGAGGACAACTGGACAGGGCGAACCGGGTTTGTCCATCGTGCCGTGATGGACGATTTTCCCGATCTCTCGGGTCATCAGGTCTACGCGTGTGGTGCCCCTGTCGTTGTGGACTCGGCGCGTCGCGATTTCACGCTCACATGTGGGTTGCCCGAGGATGAGTTCTATGCCGACTCATTCACCACTGCTGCTGATCTGGCCACTCCCTAGGAGCGCAGCATCAGAAACTCCCGCAGCGCCCTGCCGGTATGCGTGTCGCGACGGCGGATTTGCGCGGGCGTGCCTTGGCCGGTTACCGAGCCTCCTCCCGCACCGCCATCCGGTCCGAGATCGATGATCCAGTCGGCCTGAGCCCAGATGTCGAGTTGATGCTCGATCACCACTACGGTATTGCCCGCATCCACCAGACGATGCAGCACATGAATCAGTCGTTCCACATCGGCCATGTGCAATCCAACTGTCGGTTCATCAAGGACGTACAGCGTATGCGAAGCGCCCCGTTGGGCTGCACTTGAGGTCTTGACCAGTTCGGTTACAAGCTTGATGCGCTGTGCTTCGCCGCCTGAGAGGGTGGGGCTGGCCTGACCAAGGGTCAGGTATCCGAGTCCTACATCCTGCATCAGTCGGAGGGGGCGGAGCACCGAAGGATGATTGCTGAAAAACTCCGTGGCCGCATCGACTGTCATCGCCAGCACGTCCGCCACATTGCGTCCCCGCCAGAGGACGGATCGGGTGTGCGCGTTGAAACGACTTCCATTGCAACTGTCACACAGTACGCGAACATCCGGCAGGAAATTCATTTCGACCCGCTGCCAGCCTTGCCCGTCGCAGGCGCTACAGCGTCCCTCACCGGCATTGAACGAGAAGCGGCCCGGCTTCCAGCCAAGCATTCGAGCTTCCTCGCTCTCTGCAAAAAGCTTTCGGATCGTGTCCCAGAAGCCAACATAGGTTGCGGGTGTCGATCGCGGCGTCTTGCCGATCGGTGTCTGATCGACTTCAAGCACTCTGTGGATGGATTCCCAGCCCCGGATCTGATCGCATCCCGTCCACCTGGGCTTGCGATCCGGGCGATCTCTGGGTGACGTACTCGCGACCGCTCTCAGATTGGTCAGCAGAACCCCCCTCGCGAGACTGGATTTCCCCGATCCGGAGACGCCTGTGACCACGGTGAGTCGCTCGAGCGGGATCGAGATATCGACGCCACGAAGATTATGCAGGCGGGCTCCCTCGATGACGATGTGCTTCTCTGCTGCTGGTCGGCGGGCTTTCATCGAGTGGTGTATCGGCGATGTCAGATAGCGTCCAGTGGATGAATCTGGCGCGGCACAAATATCGGCGATGCTCCCCTCTGCCACTACCTTCCCACCTTCTGATCCGGCTCCCGGGCCGATATCGATGATGTGGTCAGCCAGCCGCATCGTGTCCTCATCGTGCTCCACGACCACCAGTGTGTTGCCCTTGTCACGCAAGGCCACGAGCAGCTTCAATAGTGCCTGGTGATCGCGGGGATGCAGACCGATCGTTGGTTCGTCAAGGATGTAGCACACGCCCTGAAGATTCGATCCCAGTTGTGCTGCCAGTCGGATTCTCTGAGCTTCACCACCCGAGAGGCTCGGCGCCGACCGATCCAGTGTCAGATACCCCAGACCGACATCATTGAGGAATGTCAGGCGCGAGAGGATTTCGGGAATCAGATCCCGCGCGATCCCCCGCTCTCTCTCGTCCATCAGATCGGGTACTTCCGATAGCCATTGGGGAATCGCATGAATCGGGGTTGCGGACACTTCGGCGATGCTGCGTTCCCCTACCTGCACAGCCAGCGCCGTCCGGTTCAGACGCGTGCCCTTGCATGTCGGGCATGACAGTGGGATATGCCCCTGTTCCTTGTCCAACTCCTGCCATATCTCCTCCTCACCGCTGGAGGTTTCATCAAAACTCTCGATGATCTCTCCGGTGCCGAAGCACTGAACACACCAGCCGTGTTTGGAGTTGTATGAGAACAGTCGTGGATCAGGCTCCTGGAAACCGGTACCGCAGCCCGGACAGGCCCGACGTGTTGACATGACGGTCAACTGAGGGGATGGATCGTCAAGCGGGCCGAAGATCTGCACGACTCCCTGTCCGAGCGTCAGTGCGGTATCAAGCAGCGTTCTTGCCTGCTCCTCCTGATCTGAACGCATGATCACATCGCCCACTGGCAACTCGATGCTGTGTTCCTTGAAGCGATCCAGACGTGGAAAGGGCGATACAGGCACGAACTCCCCGTCCACTCTCAGGTGGGAATATCCCTTGGATGCCGCCCATCTGGCGAGATCCTGATAGATACCCTTGCGATGTCGCACCAATGGTGCGAGAAAACCGATGCGCTGTCCGCGGTGACGCTTCATCAGCATTGACAGGATGACCTCCGGGCTGCGTGGCTCGATGGCGAGTTGACAGTCCGGACAGAACTGCTTGCCCGTGCGAGTGAACAGAAGTCGCAGGAAATGATGGATTTCAGTGAGTGTCCCGACTGTGCTTTTTCGCCCGCCGCGGCTCGTGCGCTGTTCGATTGCGCCAGTAGGGGGGATCGAGAACACCGCGTCGATATCGGGGCGGGCAGCGGGCGGAACGAACTGGCGCGCATACGCATTCAGGGACCCAAGGTAACGCCGCCGTCCTTCC
>CAYYDO010000033.1:0-14599 GCA_964470595.1 uncultured Burkholderiaceae bacterium
TTCGGGACACTGGGAACACTACAAGGACAACATGTTCACCACGGCATCCGAGAACCGCGACTATGCCGTCAAGCCCATGAACTGCCCGGGTCACATCCAGGTCTTCAATTCCGATCTGCGCAGTTACCGGGACCTGCCCCTGCGTTACGGCGAGTTCGGTGCCTGCCATCGCAACGAGTCATCGGGCAGTCTTCACGGTCTGTTGCGGGTTCGCGGTTTCACCCAGGACGATGGCCATATCTTCTGCACTGAAGATCAGATCCAGTCCGAGGTGGATGCCTTCACCCGCAAACTTCTCGCCGTTTATCGCGATTTCGGTTTTCATGACGTCATCTACCGCCTCTCCACGCGTCCGGCACAGCGGGTCGGTTCGGACGAAAGCTGGGACAAGGCGGAAAAATCTCTTGCCGATGCCCTCAACGCCGTGGGTGTGGCGTGGCAGGAGTTGAAGGGCGAGGGCGCCTTTTACGGACCGAAGATCGAGTATTCGCTCAAGGACTCCCTCGGACGCATCTGGCAGTGCGGGACCATCCAGGTCGACTTCAATATGCCCGTCCGACTTGGCGCCGAGTTTGTCGACGCCGACAACACGCGCAAGCCGCCCGTCATGCTTCACCGTGCCATCGTCGGTTCGCTCGAGCGCTTCATCGGAATCCTCATCGAGAATCACGCCGGGGCAATGCCCGTCTGGCTCTCGCCGGTTCAGGCGGTGGTGGCCAGCATCACCGACGCGCAGGCCGATTACGCTGCCGAAGTCAGCAGGCGACTGCAGGCCAGGGGCTTTCGCGTGCAGGCAGATTTGCGAAGCGAGAAAATCTCCCTTAAAATCAGAGAGTTAAGTCTGCAGAAAGTACCTTTCATCCTGGTTGTCGGGGATAAGGAAAAAACTTCCGGACAGGTAACGGTGCGCGCAAGAGGCGGTCAGGATCTTGGCGCCATGGGCACGGACGCCTTTGCAGGTCGCCTTGATGAAATGATCTCGGCGCGGCAGTAGGGCGTCCGAGTTTTTTATGGGCTTGAATAAAGGAATCGGATAATCGCTACAGATCGCACGCACCGTATCAACGGGGAGATCACCGCGCCGGAAATCCGGCTGGTAGGGGTGGAGAACGAAGCGCTGGGCATCGTCAGAGTATCGGATGCCTTGCGCATGGCCGATGAAGCAGAGGTGGACCTGGTCGAGATTGCGCCGCAAGCGGTGCCTCCGGTCTGCAAGCTGATGGACTACGGCAAGTTCAAGTACCAGGAGCAAAAGCGTGCGCACGATGCGCGGCTCAAGCAGAAGGTGATCCAGGTCAAGGAGGTCAAGTTCAGGCCTGGAACCGATGAAAACGATTACCAGGTCAAGCTGCGGAATCTGCTCCGGTTTCTTGAAGAAGGCGACAAGGTCAAGATCACCTTGCGGTTTCGGGGCCGTGAAATGGCCCACCAGGAATACGGTGTCAGGCAGCTCGAGCGGGTCAGGACAGATCTCGAAGAGCTTGCCCAGGTCGAGCAGATGCCCAAGTTGGAGGGGCGCCAGATGGTCATGGTGATGGCGCCAAAGAAAAAGAAGTAGAAGTAAAGCAGTTCACAAAGTAGCCTCGTCGGGTTGTCGAAGTGTGTCTCTTTGCGAGTCACCACCCGGGCAGGTATGAAAACGGAGCAGATCATGCCCAAAATGAAGACCAAGAAGGCTGCGGCCAAGCGCTTCATGGCCCGCGGTAGCGGTTCCATCAAGCGTGCCCACGCCACCAAGCGCCACATCCTCACCAAGCGCACGACCAAGAACAAGCGTCAGCTGCGCGGAACCCTCACGGTGCATGAATCGGACATCCAGCGTGTCCGCGACATGATGCCCTACGCGTAAAGGAGACCCAGCATGCCTCGCGTAAAACGTGGTGTTACCGCACGTGCCCGTCACAAGAAGATTCTCGCCCTCGCCAAAGGCTTTCGCGGCCGCCGGAACAATGTGTTCCGGGTGGCCAAGCAGGCGGTCATGCGGGCGGGTCAGTATGCCTACCGTGATCGTCGCAATCGCAAGCGCGTGTTCCGTGCGCTCTGGATCACGCGAATCAATGCGGCATGTCGCTTGCACGACATCAATTACAGCCGCTTCATGGCTGGTCTGAAAAAGGCCAACATCGATCTCGACCGCAAGGTTCTTGCCGATCTGGCCGTTACCGACAAACCGGCGTTTGCTGCAATTGTTGCGGCAGCCCGGGCGGCGCTGAACGCGTAATCGGCTTTCAGCCTCCCGGGAGGGTGTGATGACCGATCTCGTTCGGCTCGTTCGCGAGGCCGAAGAGGCATTCTCGGCTGCTGATGATGGTGCAGCGCTCGAGAATGCCAAGGCGCGCTTCATCGGCAAGACAGGAGTGCTCACCGAGCAACTGAAGGGTCTGGGAAAGCTGGATCCGGACGTCCGCAAATCGGTTGGCGCCGAGATCAACGCCGTCAAGCAGCGCATCGAGGAACTTCTCGCGCAACGTCGCGAGGCGCTGGCTGCCGCCGCGCTGAGCCAGCGTCTCGCCGAGGAATCCATCGACGTGACCTTGCCCGGACGCGGCCGCAGCATCGGTGCCATCCACCCCGTGATCCGAACCTGGCGGCGCGTCGAGGAAATCTTTCGTTCGATCGGGTTCGATGTGGCAGACGGCCCGGAGATCGAAACCGACTGGATGAACTTCACCGCATTGAACAACCCGGAAAATCATCCGGCGCGCTCCATGCAGGACACGTTCTATCTGACCAACACGGATGAGACGGGTCGTCACCTTCTGCTGCGTACCCATACGAGCCCCATGCAGGTTCGCTATGCCCGGGCCGGATCCCCGCCAATCAAGGTCATCGCGCCGGGCAGAACCTATCGCGTCGACAGCGATGCCACCCATTCCCCGATGTTCCATCAGGTCGAGGGGTTGTGGATCGACGAGGCGGTCTCCTTTGCAGATCTCAAAGGCATCTACACCAGTTTTCTGCAGCGTTTCTTTGAAACCGACGACCTGATCGTGCGTTTCCGCCCGTCCTTCTTTCCCTTCACCGAACCATCGGCGGAGATCGATATGAAGTTCGAGTCCGGCCCCTTGCAGGGTCGCTGGCTCGAGATTTCCGGAGCCGGCCAGGTACACCCGCAGGTGATTCGCAATTTCGGGCTCGATCCCGAGCGTCATATCGGTTTTGCCTTTGGCAGCGGGCTCGAGCGCCTCACGATGCTGCGCTATGGCATTGCCGATCTCAGACTGTTTTTCGAGAACGACCTGCGTTTCCTGCGCCAGTTCGTCTGACGCCCGCCTTCCCGTTCAACGCACGGTCGCGCCCGCAAGAGACCAGGAGAACCCATCCCATGAAAGTCCCGGAAAGCTGGCTTCGCAGCATGGTCAACCCCGAGATCGGCACGCAGCAGCTGGCCGATGTGCTCACCATGGCCGGGCTCGAGGTCGAGGACGCCGAGCCCGTTGCCCCCGCATTTTCCGGAGTCCGTGTCGCTCGGGTGGTGTCGGTCGATGCCCACCCGGATGCCGATCGTCTTCGCGTCTGCCGCGTTGATGCCGGTGTCGATCAGACCCTGCAGATCGTCTGCGGTGCGCCGAACGTCCGTGAAGGCATGCTCGCGCCCTGTGCGGTCGAGGGGGCAACCCTCCCAGGAGGTCTGCGCATCAAGCGCGCGCGCATGCGCGGGGTGGAGAGTCAGGGAATGCTGTGCTCGGCACGCGAGCTTGGTGTCTCCGAGGACGCCGAGGGCCTGTGGGCGCTTCCGGAGTCCCTTGCAGGGTCTGTCGGGCAGGACCTGCGTGCGGCCCTCGAATTGGATGCCTGCATCCTCACGCTCAAGCTCACGCCCAATCGTGCCGATTGCCTGTCGATTCTGGGCGTGGCCAGAGAAGTCTCCGCACTGACGGGCGCGCCTCTGTGCGAGACCACCTGGCCGGATGTCACACCATCCATTCCCGATCGTTTGCCGGTCCGAATCGACGCCCCGGATCTTTGCGGTCGTTTTTCGGGCAGGATCATTCGCGGGGTCAATGCGGCTGCACCGACCCCCGACTGGATGCGCCGGCGCCTGGAGCAGGCTGGACAGCGTTCCATATCCGTGCTGGTCGACATCTCGAATTACGTCATGCTGGAACTCGGCCGACCGAGTCACATCTTCGACCTTGACAGCGTCGGGAGCACTGGACTGACAGTTCGGTGGGCGCGGCCATCCGAGAGAATCGAACTGCTCAACGGCCAGACTGTAGACCTCGATTCCGGTATCGGCGTGATTGACAGCGCAGGCCGGCCCGAGTCGCTGGCAGGAATCATGGGTGGCCAATCCACCGCCGTTACGCTCGAGACACGCCATATCTACATCGAAGCCGCTTTCTGGTGGCCCGACGCCATCCGCGGGCGTGCACGTCGTCTGGGTCTCACCACGGAGGCCGGACACCGTTTCGAACGGGGTGTGGATGCAGCAAGCACGGCGGCCCATGTGGACTACATTTCCCATCTCGTGTTGAGCATCTGCGGCGGCAGTGCAGGGCCGCTCGATGACCAGATCCTTCAACTTCCCGAGCGTCCCCAGGTGGACATGCGGCTCTCCCGCGCCAACCGGATCCTCGGTGTGAAACTCTCATCACAGGATTGCGAGGACGTGTTCCGTCGGCTGGGCTTCGCATTCACCGTCAATCCGCTCCCGGTCACCATCGCGGGGTTGCCATCCGATACGGTCTTCCGGGTAACGCCGCCGAGTGCCCGTTTCGATATTGTGATCGAAGAGGACCTGATCGAGGAGGTTGCGCGTGTCCGCGGCTATGACCTCATTCCTGCTCATCCGCCCAGAGCCCCTCTGGTGATGCTCCCATCCGATGAGTCGGAGCGTTCACCCATGCGTATCCGCGACCGGATCGTTGACGCCGATTACACCGAGGTCATCACCTACAGTTTCATCTCGCCTGCGGCCGCGCGAGAAGTCTGCGACGAAGAGCCGCTGCCGCTGCTTAATCCCATGGCATCTCATCAGTCGGTGATGCGGACCAGTCTGCTGCCCGGACTCCTGGAATGCCTGGCAACCAATGTCGCACGGCGGGCGTCGCGGGTGAGGATTTTCGAGATTGGCCGCACCTTCCATGCGCGTCCGGATGTCTCCGAAGACAACTGGACGGTCAAGGGCGTCTTCCAACCCAATCGGATCGCCGGTCTGGCCTGGGGGCCGGTGTGCGACGATCAGTGGGGGCAGGTCTCTCGTGTGGTCGACTTCTACGATGTCAAGGCCGATATCGAATTGCTTCTCGCCCCTCGCGACGTGCGCTCGCGCCCTCCGCAGGACCCACTTCCCGCAATGCATCCGGGCCGCTCTGCGGAGGTGCTCGTCAATGGCCAGGTCATCGGAGTTCTCGGTGAACTGCACCCGCGCATCGTTCAGCGTCTCGAATTGAACAGTCCCCCCGTGGTGTTCGAGATGCTCCTCGATCCGCTGCGTGCAAGCCCATTTCCTGCCACACACGACGTTTCCCGCTTTCCCCCGGTGGTGCGGGACCTGGCGCTTGTCGTGAGTCGGGATACCCCTGCCGGTGCGATTCTGGAGCGCCTTGCCACCCTTAAAGATCAAATAAAACAAGGGTCTTGGATCAGGAACATCAAGTGTTTTGATGAATACCGGGGTAAGGGATTGTCGGATAAGGAAAAAAGCCTTGCTTTCAGGTTTATACTGCAAAGTCCTGAGACAACACTTCAAGATGCAGAGGTTGATGCGCTGATGAGCCAGATCATGCAGGCCATGCAGTCAGACTTCGGCGCTCGCATCCGCTCCTGACAGGCCGGACGTGCACGCTGACCCCAAACCACAGGACTCCCAGGGCTACCTGGCGCCCGGGCGCGATGCGATTCCCGACCTGCTATCGCATGCGGGTCTTGTCTCGGCCGACGACACGCTGACCAAGGCCGAACTCGCCGAACTGCTGTTCGAGGTCGTCGGTCTCAACAAGCGCGAGGCCAAGGAGGTGGTCGACATCTTCTTTGAAGAGATTCGTGAAACCCTGATCAGCGGAACCAGTGTCAAGCTTTCCGGCTTCGGGAATTTCCAGTTGCGCGACAAACCCCAGAGGCCCGGACGTAACCCCAAGACCGGCGAGGAAATTCCGATTGCGGCACGGCGGGTGGTGACCTTCCACGCCAGTCAGAAACTCAAGTCCTATGTTCAGGATCCGGGTCGCAAGCCACTGGATGCCTATGCGGACGATGAACCCTCCGGAAGCTGAAATCAACATGACAGCCCCGACCGGTATGACTGTCTGAGTGCATATGGAGCCACGTCCATCCACGGTCAGTTTGCCGCCGATCCCCGCCAAGCGCTACTTCACCATCGGCGAAGTCAGCGACCTGTGTGCGGTCAAGCCGCATGTGTTGCGCTACTGGGAGCAGGAATTCAGCCAGTTGCGGCCGATGAAGCGTCGTGGCAACCGCCGTTACTATCAGCATCACGAGGTTCTTCTGATCAGGCGCATACGCGAGTTGCTCTACGATCAGGGCTTCACCATCAGTGGTGCGCGCAACCAGTTGATGGACGGGCGCTTCGGCAGTCCACCGGCAGCGTCATCGCAGATGGGATGGCAGTCCTTCGATGGCGATTCCGAAACCCGTGAGCCGTCGTCGTCACGTGCCGATCCGGTGAGTGCTCCGGCGAATCTGCGCGAAGCGCTTGAAGAGATCCTCTCGATCCTGAAGTCAGGCGCGCCTCGGATATAATCGCAAGTTCGGTCGGGGCGTAGCGCAGCCTGGTAGCGCACTTGCATGGGGTGCAAGGGGTCGGATGTTCGAATCATCTCGCCCCGACCAATCAATCAGCGCTTGAGCAGAATCCTCACTCTTTTTGTCGCGTTCACCATCCTGATCATCGGGGTGTGGCTGCCCGCCGAATCGGGCACATTCTCGACCAGTCCCGATTTCCGGAGCATTCGGCAGGCCGCGATTCAGTTCACGGGTGTGCTTGCCATGGGCTTCATGAGTCTCGCCATGGTGCTGGCGCTTCGCCTGCGATGGATTGACCGCCTTCTCCATGGGCTCGACAAGAGTTACCGGCTTCACAAGTGGTGTGGTGTCGCAGCGCTTGCAGCGGCGATCCTGCATTGGTTGGTGATCGAAGCATTGGACTGGTTGATCGATCTCGAGACGGTCAGCGAATCGCCTCGTCAGGGTGGTGGCGGCCCGCCGCGTCTCCCCCTGTTTCGCGTATCGCACGACGTCCGCGAGTTTGCTGAAACGCTCGGTGAGGGGGGCCTCTATGCCCTGATCGGACTGTCATTCATTGCCCTCGCAACACGTATTTCATACCGCTTCTTTCATGCGACCCATCGCGCGATGGCCGTGGTGTTCGTTCTTGTCGCGTGCCACACACTGATTCTGACGCGACAGGTGTACTGGCTGCAGCCCATCGGCTGGGTCATGCTGACACTGTTGTTCGGGGGCCTGATCGCAGCCGCAGCAAGCATTCGGGGCCGTATCGGTCGCCATCGTTGTGCGGTCGGCAAGGTAGGGCGCGTCGAGTACCTCGAGGGTGTACGAGTCACTCATGTGGAGGTTCAGCTCCAGGGCGAATGGCCTGGGCATCAGGCTGGCCAGTTCGCATATGTCACCTTCGATCCCAGGGAGGGGGCACACCCCTTCACCATTGCGTCGGCATGGAAGGGTGACGGCCGCATGCTGTTTCTGATCAAGGCGTCGGGCGACTACACCGGGAAACTTCCCCGCACACTCAGGGCTGGAGACAGAGTACGTATCGAGGGGCCCTACGGAGGGTTCAATTTCGAGGGTGCGCCGCGTCGGCAGGTCTGGATTGGTGCCGGCATTGGCATTACGCCGTTTGTGGCACGGCTGCAGTTGCTTGCGGCCAACCCCGATGGCCGGGAGATCGACCTGATTCACTGCACGAGTGATGTGGACGAGAAAGCGCTGGACCGGCTGAAGGCAAGCGCAGCCGCCGCGGGCGTGCGTCTTCATATCCTGGTGGACCAGGTGGATGGACTGCTCGACGGCGCACGTCTGCGTCATCTGATTCCCGACTGGGCTTCTGCCAACATCTGGTTTTGCGGACCATCCGGATTTGGCGATACGCTTCGTGCGGATCTGCTCGCTCACGGACTCGACTCCAGCCGATTTGTCCGGGAATTCTTCGAGATGCGCTGACACCATATGCCCCCACGCCGACCAAACCGCTTCACCGCTCTTGTCAGACGCCCGATCACGTGGGTGGGCGCTGCGGGCCTTGCCCTGGTTGGCGGCAGCTGGGCTGCAGCGGGTGCGATATCCGGTCTGGATGTGCTCAATGCCTTGTCGGGCTCTCCGTCGGTGCAGCCCGTCACGCTGGCCTATGGCGACTCCCCGAGGCAGCGGGTGGATGTCTATCCCCAACAGGAGCGCGGTCGACCGATTCTGGTCTGGTTTTACGGCGGGGCATGGAGTTCGGGCTCACGCGCCGATTACCGCTTCGTTGCGCGCACCTTTCACGACCTTGGATATGTGGTGGCCATCCCTGACTATCGACTCACACCCGAGGTGGTCTATCCGGACTTTCTTCGTGACAGCGCTGCCGCGGTTCGTCTGGTGATCGATCAGGCCATTCGATTTGGCGGAGATCCATCGCGGGTGCTTCTGGCGGGTCACTCCGCGGGTGCGTACAACGCCACGATGCTGGCACTCGACGATCGCTGGTTACCCCGAACCTACCGCAAGCGTGTAAGGGGAGTCATCGGTCTTGCTGCCCCGGTCAATTTTCTGCCGATCCAGATGCCGGAAGCCCGTCTCGCCTTCAGCTGGCCCGACACGCCACGAGACAGTCAGCCCATCGAGCATGTGTCCCGTGAATCCCCTCCCATGCTGCTCATCTCGGCGAGGACCGATCCATTGGTGGATCCGGATATCAATGCCGCGGTCCTTGCAGGGCGTCTTCGCAGTGTCGGGGTGCGGGTCGAGGAGGAGAGATTCGGGGATCCGATCGGTCTGATTACGCATGCGCGGCTGGTGGCGACGCTCTCGGAGCGATTCTCGCCTCTTGTGCCCACCATCGAGCGCATCGACAGCTTTGCCCGTCAGGTTGCCCGATAATGCGGCGCAACCGCAGGTGGCCCCGCCACCCCGACACGTCCTTTCAAGGAGACTGACATGCATCCTTTCCACCTGGCCTTTCCCGTCGATGACCTGGAAGAAGCACGGGCGTTTTATGGCGGACTGCTCGGTTGTCCCGAGGGCAGAAGTTCGGAGGACTGGGTCGACTTCAATCTCTGTGGTCACCAGATCGTGGCCCATCTGGCACCCAGACAGGCACGCATGGATGCGCACAGCGATGTCGATGGCAAGCAGGTACCGATCCGGCACTTCGGCCTCGTGCTGCCCATGCAGGAATGGGAAGAGATGGCGCGCCGGCTGGAACAGGCCGGGGTCGACTTCATCATTGCGCCCTATGTGCGCTTCAAGGGTGAAGTGGGTGAGCAGGCCACGATGTTCTTTCTCGATCCATCAGGCAACGCGATCGAATTCAAGGCCATGGCGCATCCCGATCGTCTGTTTGCCAAGTAGTCGGGTTTGATTTTTGTCAAACTCCGGGCCGAGGCACGTCCCCGAAATCCCGCTACACTGGTGGCGTCTGAAATCACTCAGACAACGTCATCTGGTGCCCGCTTAACGCGGGTTAAACGGGAAGTCGGTGCGAATCCGGCGCTTTCCCCGAAACAGTGAAGGGTGATGTGATCGGCCAGTGTTCCGCTCAACGGAACAGCCACTGGGGTGTCTGCCCTGGGAAGGTGGCCGGTTACGGCGATCCGATGCCTCGTTGCATCGGCGCTTGCCCGAAGCCTGGATACCGGCCGCTGGCGTCAATACTTCGTCGTCGTCTCGGGGTGTGGGCGGCCTGAAAGGTCGTTCATGTCGCTCAAGGTTTTTCGGCTTGCCAGCCTCTCGGTCCTGGCGGGTGCACCCGCGCTCTCGTTGATGGCGCAAACGTCACCGGATACAGCCTCCTCCACACGATCCGTTCTCGCTTCCCTCGATCCCGTTGTGGTGAGCGCGAGCCGGGTACCGCAGACGCTCTCCGATGTGATCCCCTCGGTCAGCGTGATTCGTCGCGAGGATATCGAACGCTCGCAGGCACCGACGCTGGTCGATCTCCTCTCGGGCGAGGCAGGCGTCGAGATTGGTCGCAATGGGGGGCCGGGCTCGGTGGCATCGCTTTTCCTGCGTGGGCAGAACAGTGTCAGCGTGGCCATATTCATCGATGGCGTGCGCGCCCAGGTCGATCAGATCGGTTCCATTCGAATGGTCGATCTTCCCGTCAACATGATCGAGCGTGTGGAGATCGTGCGCGGCAATGTGGGTGCGCTCTACGGAGAGTCGGCGATCGGTGGTGTCATCAATATCATCACCCGTCCCGCAGAGGGTCCGCCCACCGTGAGTGCCAGCGTCATGACAGGATCTCGGCAGACCCGCGATGTCAGCGTGGGATATCGCGGCAAGAGCGATGGTCTGGGCTTCAGCCTGAGTGCCCAGCGCTACTCGACCGACGGATTTTCGGCGATGGATGCGCGAAAGAATCCTGCGGTCAATCCGGATGCGGACGGTTTCGACAGAAACGCACTGCATCTTCGCCTCGAGCGTGACTTGTCGACAGAGAGTGCGATCGGCGTCTCCATGACCGGGATTCGAAGCGAGACACAATTCGACAGCGGCTTCGGGGCTTTTGGCGACAAGCCTTCGGATCGACATCTCTTCATCACCGAGAGTTCGGACATCACCCTGTTCGGCCGATTTCGTCCGGCGGCAGGATGGTCCTCCCGATTGAGCGGAACCTCATCGGATATTCGCTACCGCGATCTGCGCAACGGCAAGGAGTTGTCGGTTTTCTCCGGTGGTCGTATCGAAGGGCAGCAGGAGAGTCTGCGCTGGGACAACACCGTGGCAGCCGGTGGTGGAAATGTCATCTTCGGTGCGGAGAGCAGCAATGGGCGTTTCGATGCCTATGGATCCCGCCATCGGCGTGACGCTGACGCAGTCTTTGCGGGATACAGTACCCGCATCGAGCGCATCGATCTTCAGGCCAATCTGCGTCGCGACGACATCGTGGGCCGTTCAGGATCCCGAAGTGTCTCGTCTCAGGCGACCACCTGGCTCACGGGTGCCGGGTTCATGCTGTCTGAGGCGTGGCGTGTCACCGGCTCCGTATCAACCGCCTTTCGCGCACCTGCCACGGGTGAACTCTATGGCTGGGGCGGCAACCCGAACCTCGATCCTGAATCGCACCGTTCAATCGAGGCTGGCATATCGTACAAGACCGGTGCGGGTCTGACACGTCTCGTGCGATTCGATACGCGCACCAGAAATGCCATTGTCTACGCCAGCAACACATACTCCAATGTGGGC
The DNA here is from genome assembly GCA_964470595.1 of uncultured Burkholderiaceae bacterium. Classification (GTDB taxonomy): domain Bacteria; phylum Pseudomonadota; class Gammaproteobacteria; order Burkholderiales; family Burkholderiaceae_A; genus Lacustribacter. The sequence goes on from CAYYDO010000033.1 coordinate 11,368, forward strand.
AGGGTCGAGAATGACGGGATGGAGCTCACCTACAGCGGGGCAGTGGGTTCAACCCGCATACGGTTGAGCGCAGTGACACAGGATCCGCGCAATGCCGTGACTGGCCAGCGGCTTGCCCGGCGCGCGCAGCGTTACGGGGCGATCGAACTCGTGCAGCCCTGGGCAGGTTCGGAGTTCAGCGCAAGAGTGCTTGCCTCCGGCAACCGTATCGATGCCGGCCAGGCGTTGCCGGGCTATACCGTGGTCAATCTGGGTGTGAGCCGGATGATCACACCGGGGTGGACAGCCCGACTGCGGGTGGAGAACGCCTTCGACGAGGAGTATCAGCTCGTTGCCGGCTACCGCACACCGCCGCGCGGCGTTTTCCTGGGACTGGAATACCAGCCCCGGAATTAGTGCAGATGCTGGCTGGGTTGCTCGGCGATGTCGGGCAACTCGGCATGCATCATCTCTCCATCGCTGTTCGGATACAGCGGGGCGCCGCAGTCGTCGCAGAACTCCAGCGGAAGGCGCTGGCGCAGCATGACGATATGCGCGACGCCGCTCTCCTTGAGTACCGATTCGATTTCTTCGGCGACATCGCTCATCTCATCCTCGGCGCCGAGTAGCGGCCAGACCACACCATGGATCACCTCATCGGCATCGCCCACCGAGAAACCGATCCGAAACTCCTCGAGTTGCCGGTTGTAGCAGCCCCCGACCACAGCAGTCAGGGTATTGGCCGATACGCCCAGGGTGGTGGCGAGGAAGGCCACCGATGCGCGAATCGAGAAGGGGCGGGCAGAGCGGTCGGCATCGCGACAGGCGACGTAATAGGCGCGCGGGAGCATGCTCTCGAATGCACACGCTGGCAAAAGCGGCGCCAATGCGGTCTGGCTTTCCGCCACCCAGCGGCTGAGCACCTGGTCGCGTGGCGTACCGCCACTCTGCCAGCGGAAGATGGGCTCACCGCGCAGGACCGACACCACGCCGATGATGTAACGCTGATCGGCAAGAAACTGCGCAGTCTCCTTCAGTCGGGAAGGGTCGATCTTGTGAATTCCGCCGCCGAGACTGAGCGTCATGGTCTGCCGCAACTCGGCGGTGTCGCAGAAGGTTTCCGGGAGTTGATCCGGGGAGAAAAAATAGTTGGCAATGGTGATCTCGGTGTCTGGTGCAAACACCACATCGGCAAGTGCCTGGCTGACCGCCTTGACCACCGTTGCCGGAATGGGCCGCGTCGGAAGGGGCATGCGTGACCATGCCAGGACGGGCGCCGCAAAGAGAAGGACGTCCCGCTCACCCTGGGGAGATGCCGCGACCGCATGCTCGACACGGCCCTCGATGGCATCGGCAAGTTCCTCATAGGCACGTGATTCGCGATCGGCGAGTCGATCGAGCGCTGCGTTCAGCGAACCCTCGTCGCCATCCTTGAGCAGGTCGAGAATCTCGCGCTCGAGGCGGGTTTCCCAGAAGTGATCCTCGGCGCGACTGCCGGACTGTGCAAGCCCCTCGGCAAGTTCAATCAGCGCATCGGCCTCGCGGGATGCCCGGCCTCGTTTGGAGGATGGGGATTTCTTCATGCTGGCCTCGTTTCAGATCAATGGTGGACGCCGCATTTTAGCGTCTGCTCAACCAGCGCCATCCGCATGAATCGGCACGACGTCTGTGGGCTTGCATCGCGCGCACCTGTCCGGGGAACCTGCTGTGTATGATGGGACTGTCCCCCATGTCCCCATCCCATCATCACGGATCCATGACACCGATGCTCCTGGCGTCGGTGGGCGCGATTCTGTTCTCCGCCAAGGCGATCGTCGTCAAGCTCAGCTACCCCTACGGTGCGAGCCCAGAGGTCATTCTGGCGCTCCGCATGCTGTTCTCGCTTCCGCTGTTCTGGTTCGCAGCGTGGTGGGCATCCCGCAGGCAGGACTGGGTGCCGCTTTCATGGCGCGACCGATTCGTGCTCTTTGCCTTGGGCTTTATTGGCTATTACCTGTCGAGTTATCTTGATTTTCTCGGACTGCAATTCATCAGTGCGAGTCTGGAAAGAATCATCCTCTACCTGAACCCGACACTGGTGTTGATTCTCTCGGCACTGTTCGTGGGCAAGCGTATCGAACGCGGGCAGTGGCCGGCGATGGCTGTGGCCTATCTCGGTGTGCTTCTCGTGTTCGTGCAGGATGTGCGCTGGGATGGCCCCCAGGTGATGCTGGGCGCTGGCCTCGTCTTTCTCAGCGCAATTTCGTATGCGGTGTATCTCATTCTGGCCGGGGAAGTGGTGCGTCGTATCGGCAGCATTCGCGTGGTCGCCTATGCCTGCACATCGTCATGTTTCTTCAGCCTGCTGCAGGCACTGATCGTGAATCCGTCCGCGCTGATCACGCAATCTCCCGAAGTCTATGGTCTGAGTCTGATCAATGCATCGATCTGCACCTTTGTTCCGATGCTTCTCATCATGATGGCGCTGCGGCGTATCGGCCCGGGTCTCACAGCGCAATCTGGCATGGTGGGTCCCGTGGCGGTAGTGGGACTGGCCTGGTTCTTCCTGGACGAACGGATCAGCCTGGTACAACTTGCCGGTATCGGAATCGTGCTGACCAGCATGGCCATGCTGGTGCGGGTCGGCCGTGCGCGAACGCCGACCGACCCTGTCTGAGGGCGCGAGTGCTGCCCCCGTCTCTTCAGAACCCGCGGTATCAGGCGGCCATCAACTCGCGCAGCACATAGGGCAGGATGCCGCCATGGCGGTAGTAGTCGACTTCGATCGGCGTATCGATGCGACACAGCACACTGACCTGCTGTTTCGAGCCATCCTTGCGCGTGATCACCAGCGTCAGATCCTGCTGCGGCTGGAGGTCGTCGGGGATCGCGACATCGAAGATCTCGGAGCCATCGAGCTTCAGGCTTTGCGCGCTATCCGAACCCTTGAACTGCAGGGGCAGCACACCCATGCCCACCAGGTTGGAGCGGTGGATGCGCTCGTAGCTGCGTGCCACGACGACCCTCACACCCAGCAGCTGTGTGCCCTTGGCCGCCCAGTCGCGAGATGATCCGCTGCCGTACTCCTCGCCGCCAATCACCACGGTGGGAACGCCGGCTTTCTGATACGCCATTGCCGCGTCGTAGATGAACTGCTTCTCGCCGCTGGGCTGGAACAGGGTAATGCCGCCTTCCTCGCGTGTGCCATCTGCCTTGGGCGGAATCATCAGATTCTTGATCCGCACCGGATCCGCCCCGTAAGCCACCCCGACAC
>CAYYDO010000034.1:0-10671 GCA_964470595.1 uncultured Burkholderiaceae bacterium
CCCGCCTCCCACATGCCCAGCTCTGCTTTGTATGCGGCCTCACGCTCCTCATTGGAACGTTTCCTCAGTTGCGCTGGCGGAAGAAAATAGAAGTCCTCTTCGAGCGAGGTGCTCTCCCAGGGAATCTGGGCGCCCTGTGACTTCCTGCGCACATTCAGGCGAACCCTCTTGAAGACATCTTCCAGCTTCGCCTCGGGTACTCTCATCTCAGTCAGGAAACTCTCGGTGTAAAGACCGTTTTTTCCGTCTCCGTCGCTGGCGACGTTACCCGGTGATGTTGCGTATGCGAGCAGGGTATTGGTGGGCGCATCCATCTGACTCAGGCCACGCTGCTGGGTCTTGAGGTGACCGAAGGGATTATCGCGACAGGCATCGAGCATCACAACGTTGAGTGGGTTGGAGGCCTTGGTCAGGCCTTCCATCAGGGCATTGACCTCCACTGCCTGCTTCTGAATATCGTCGATGGTATCGATGTCTGCATCCACGGGAAGCATGTAATTGCGCCATGCCAACTGAACCCCATGACCCGCGTAATAAAAGAGCCCTACGCACTGTTTCGCAGCAACCTCCCTGACATACGCGGCCACTGCAGATGCCAGCTCGTCCCGACCGGTATCGAGTTTGGTCACCACCGAAAACCCCAGGGATGCCAACGTTGAACCGATCGCTTGGGCGTCATTACCCGGGTTACGAAGCGGTGCATCCTTGTATTTGCTGTTGCCGATGACAAGTGCCAACTTGGGTACCCGCAGCAGCTTGAGTGTTCCTTCGGATTGCGCCCACACGGATGCAAGAGGCCCGGGAGCAAAGATCGTCGCGGCACCGAGTGCGCTCGTCACGAGCATACGACGTCGAGGATTCATGGCTGCCTCCACAGAATAACGGTCAGATTCTAATCCCATGCCTCCGTCATTGTCTTTGGCTGCGGATATCTATGTCAGACCCGTTGTGTCAGCAGGGCTGACGCGGTCTCGACAACCCGCTCGGGTGTGATCCCGAAGTGTCTGAAGAGATCTTCGGCCGGTCCCGATGCGCCAAACCCGTCCATTCCCACAAATCCGCCCTTGATGCCGATATAGCGATCCCAGCCGAGTCGAACTGCTGCTTCGATGGCAATTTGCACCGTTCCGGGGCAGAGCACCTCGTCCCGGTAGGCTGCCGTTTGCTGATCGAAGAGTTCCCAGCAGGGCATTGACACCACGGCTGTACGAACCCTCCGGTGTTGAAGCATCTCCCGGGCATTCATCGCTACCTGAACCTCGGAGCCAGTTGCGAGAAGAGTGACCTGGCGAGGTCCGCCTTCGGCATCCGCCAGCACATAGGCACCCATGCGGCATCGGTTGATATCGATATCGCGTCGCACTCGTGGAAGATCCTGGCGGGCGAAGACGAGGGAACTTGGTGTGCGCCTCTGCTCCAGAGCGATCTCCCAGCACTCCGCCGATTCGATCTCGTCGGCAGGGCGCATCACCAGCATATTGGGCATCGCACGCAGCGATGCCAGGATTTCGACTGGTTGATGGGTCGGTCCATTGCGACCCACACCAATCGAATCGTGACTGAACACAAAGATCGTGGGCAGACCCATCAGTGCGGCCATCCGCATGGCGGGGCGCTCGTAATCCGAAAAGGCAAGGTAGGTCACGGCCAGTGGAATGATGCCGCCATGAGCAGCCATGCCGTTGGCCATTGCGCCCATGACATGTTCGCGAACACCGCAGTGGATGTAAGCGCCCGAACGATTGCCGGCGGTAAACGCGGACAGACTGCGCTTGTGCCCTGTGGGGGCCTCCAGATCTGCGCATGCGACCAATCGTTCCGGAAGACAAGATGCGATCGCATCATTGAGCTCTCCGGAGCACTGAATCCCCGGCTTGGCCTTGGTGTCACCACAAATGGACTCTTTGACCTGACGAAGCACCTCGTGCAGGTGTGCAGGCCGTCTGCCTTCGATCAGGCGTAAAAACTCGTCGCGGTCCTCCGCAGGAAGAGCATCCACGCGCTTGCACCAGGCCGTGTACTCGGCACATCCTCGCGCTCCAGCCGCACGCCATTCTGCGAGTGTGTCTTCGGGAACCTCGAAAGGGATGCTGGAGGGCCAGTCGAGCTCGGCACGCGCCTGAGCGGCGTCTTCGGGGTAAATCCGTGAACTGTGCCCACCACGTTGCCCCTCCAGACGCACGATACCCTTGGCGATGATCGTGCGGCAGGCAATCAGCGAGGGGCGCGGATCGGCACGCGCCGCAGCGATAGCCCGCGATACGCTCTCGAGATCGTGAGCATCCACCTCGATGATATGCCATTGCCCAACGCGGAAACGATCACTGACATTCTCGCTGATGGACAGCTGTGTTCCGCCGTCGTCGGTGATCTGGTTGTCATCCCAGAACAAAATCAGTTTTCCCAGTCTCAGATGCCCGGCCAGTGAAATCATCTCCTGCCCGATACCCTCCTGCAGGCATCCATCACCCACGAAGGCATAGGTGAAGTGATTCACCAGATCACTGCCAAACTTCTGATTCAGGTAGGCTTCCGCGATTGCCATGCCGAGCGCATTGGCGATACCCTGACCGAGAGGACCAGTGGTCACCTCGATGCCGGCCTGCTGATCGATCTCCGGATGCCCGGCGCAGTGGGACCCGAGTTCCCGAAAGCTCCTGATTTGATCAATATCGATCTTTTGATATCCCAGGAGATACAGCAAGGAATAGAGAAGCATGGAGCCGTGGCCGTTGGAAAGCACGAAGCGATCCCGATCAAACCAGAGCGGCTGCGCAGCGAAGAACTTCATGTGGCGGGCGAACAGCGCAGTCGCGATCTCTGCCATACCCAATGGCACGCCCTGATGGCCTTCCTTGACCTTGACGATAGCGTCGATCGACAGGATGCGGATGGCATCCGCAAGACGCGCAGCAGTGTGATCCGTCATGATGATGCGAGCGGGTCGAGCGGTCGTTAGCGCAGAATGAAGGCGGGGAAGTAGCTGACCAGTCCCAGGATCACCAGCGCTACCGCATAGAAGGGGATCAGCTCTCTGACCGTTGCGCCAATCTTCACACCTGCAACAGTACTGGTGATGAAGAGTGTGGTGCCGACCGGTGGCGTATACAGACCGATGGCCAGATTTACCACCATCATCACTCCCAGCTGTACGGTATCCATACCTACCGATTGCGCCAGTGGTACAAAGATCGGCGCGAGCAGCAGCACCGCTGCGGGCAGATCCATGAACATGCCAACCAGAAGCATCAGCAGATTCATGGCAAGGATGATCAGCCATTTCTCCTGCAGAACCTCATTGGCGAATTTCGTAAACACTGCAGGCATCTGATCAAGTGTGATGATCCATCCCACCACGCTCGATGTCATGATGATCAGAAGCACGACCCCGGTGGAAACCGACGCCTCCATGATGGAGCGCATAAGACGGGCCATGGTCAGATCTCGATAAATCACAATGGAGGCGATCAGAGCATATAGCGTGGTCAGGATCGACACCTCGGTGGGTGTTGCAATACCAAAGCGAAGCAGAATCACGATCAGTGCCGGCATCACCAGTGCCGGTGCAGAGTAAAGAAAGAGTGTCCAGAATTCTCTGCGGCTCATCACCTCCGAGACTCGGGGAAATCCTCTGCTGCGTCCCACGAGGTAACACACGAGCATGAATCCCCCGCAGAGCAGAAGACCCGGCAGGATGCCGGCATAGAAGAGGGCCCCTATCGAGGCACCGGATGCGAGCGCGTAGAGAATGAAAGGGATGGAGGGCGGAATCAGTATGTCGATCGTGGCAGCCGACGCCAGAGTCGCTGCTGAAAAAGCCGGCGGGTAGCCAAGTTTCTTCTGCCACGGAATCAGCAGCGAGCCGATCGCCGATGCATCTGCAACTGCGGATCCCGAGACTCCGCCGAAAACGGTAGAGGAGAGCACGCCCACCTGCGCTGGGCCACCATGAAAGCGCCCGACGAACAGGGTGACCAGTGAAATCAGGCTCTGACCCAGTTTGCCGCCCATCATCAGGCTACCCGTCAGCATGAAAAATGGGATGGCAATCAGCGGGAAACTTTGCGATTGCGACACCATCTGCTCGACCAGTACATTGATCACTCTTGGATTGAAGATGCTTATCGAAAGCGCCGAGGCAGCCAAGAGGGCATGCGCGATGGGCAGCGCCAGCAGACCCAGCAGGAAGAAGGTACCTATAAGGAAAATGCTCATGTCCGTGCCTAGCCTGCCGCCTGGGCAGAATCGATATGCTCGCGCGGTTTGCGGGTTGACCATCCCCACAGAGTCATCAGGGTCGCGAGTTGGTGCAGCAGGATGGTGATGAACGAGATGCCCATGGCCGCATATGTCCAGCCAAGAGAAATTCCCAGAATGGGCGAGCGGTCGTCCATCACAATCGGTAGCAGGTCAATCACGATATTGAGCGTGAGTGCATACAGCACAATCGCTACCAGCGACATTGCGCTGCCCATGAGTCGTACGCTTTTCTCGGAGAGGCGATCACGCACGATGTGAATACTGATGTGTGCGCCGTGAATAGCCGCCAGTCCAACCGACGATGCAACCAGCCATGGAAACAGCATTTCCGGGATTTCATTTCCCAGTTGAAGCGCCTCGATACGCATGTAGCGGGCAATCACATTGATTGCGAGGACCGTGAAGATCGAGGCCATACTGACGACAGCAATCATCTTGCACAGCCACTCCGTCGCCAGATTGGACAGATCTATCAGTCGCGCGATCGCACGCATGGGCTTTTCCCTCAAGTGGTTGGGGCAGTCGGGGGGCAGTCGGGGGGCAGTTGATGCCCCCCGTAAATCACAAATCGTCTTATTTGCCCGAGCGTGCAGCGGTAACGACTTTCTTCACATAGTCGCCAATCGGGCTGCCGTACCACTTCTGTGTGACTGACTCGGTGGCTTTGGCAAACGGGGCCTGGTTCACGGTATCGACTCTTATGCCAGCAGTGCGCAGTTCACCGATCAGTTTGCTGTCAGCCTCGGCCGAGAGCTTGCGTTGGAGCGCCGTGGCCTCGGTCGCAGCGTCCTGAAGAATCTTCCGGTCAGCTGCGCTCAGTTTGTCCCAGCTGCGCTTGCTCATCAGCAGAGGGGTCATTTCATACTTGTGACCGGTAAGCGAGATGAACTTGTTGACCTCATGCAGTTTCGAGGCATGGATATTCATCAAGGGGTTTTCCTGCCCATCAACCACACCTTGCTGGAGAGCCACGTAGAGCTCGGCGAACTTGATCTGCTGGGGATCAGCGCCCACGGACTTCATGATGTCAACGGTGACAGGGTCCGGTGGTGTGCGCATCTTCATCCCCTTGAGATCCTCGGGCGTCAGAATAGGTTTCCTGCTGTTGGACATGTGGCGAATACCGTTATCCCAGTATCCCAGCACCACCAGACCTTTTTCCTCTGATTTCTGGGCAAGTTCCTTGCCGAGGGGACCATCCAGAACACGCCAGGCCGCATTCAGGTTGGAGAACAAAAAAGGCATGCCGAAGGCGGCGTACTCGGGAACCACGTTGGAGACTGCGCCCTGCGAGTTGGCGGATATGTCCAGCGTTCCCGAGCGCAGCGACGTCACCATGGCGGCGTCATCACCGAGTTGAGCACTGGGTGCTACCTGTACTTCGATCTTGCCCCCCGATCTCTCCTTGACCTTGTCGGCGAAGAAGACAGCGGCTTCGTGCCGGGGATTGCCCGGCGCGGCGCCATGGCCCAACACCAGCTTTTGCTGGGCAAGGACACTGGTACTGAACAGTGCGACGCCCAGAAGGGCGGTGAATTTCATTTTCATGACGGTCTCCTGTTGAACGCTTGTAAATAGTGACTGCACACCACCTGAAAACCACTTCTTCTCTTATCCGTGAATCAGCATGCCGCCGTTGACATCGATCGTGTTGCCCGTGAGGTAAGACGACAGATCGGAGGCGAGAAAGAGAAACGTGCCAGCCACGTCATCGGGCACTCCCAGACGATTGAGGGGAATCCCGAGCAGGATCTCCTTGCGTTTCTCGTCACTGATCTTGTCGGCATTGATATCCGTATGAATCAGTCCCGGTGTCACGCAGTTCACCCGGATACCATCCACGCCGAACTCTCTTGCCATGGCCTTGGCCAGACCCAGCACCCCTGCTTTCGCTGCGGAGTAGTGCGGCCCGCCCAGAATGCCTCCGCCGCGTTGTGCGGATACCGACGACATGCAGGCGATTGATCCCTTACCCTGCCTTTTCATTTGCGGAATCACCGCCTGAGACATGTACAGCACACCCCGAAGGTTCACATCCAGAATGCGATCCCAGCTCGCAGAATCGATTTCCAGGGTTTTGACGGGCTGGGTGATACCGGCGTTGTTGATCAGAACATCGATTGATCCGAAGTCACGAAGCACCGCCTGCGCAGCCGATTCACAATCCGGTTTGTTCGTGACATTGCATCCGTAACCCCGGTGGTCGGCACCGATGGATGCAGCCGCATCCTGTGCCGCTCTCTCATCCAGATCCAGAATGGCCACTCTGGCCCCATGACGCGCAAACATTCGCGCCGTCGCCAGTCCAATCCCACGTGGGGATGCAGCGCCTGTGATGATTGCAACCCTGCCTTCGAGTAGTCCCTGTACTGACATATCCGCTTTCCTTGTCGTGAATAAAACCTTCTATCGCGCGAGCCATTGACGAATGGTTCTGCTCATTGCATCTGCAGAGATGCCATAACGGTCGTGAAGTGTGGGCAGGGCTCCTGCGTCGAGAAAGGCGTCTGGAAGTGCAATCTGCCGGAATGCTGCAGGTGTGACGCCATTTTTCAGCAGTGCTGTCGCAACGGCCTCTCCCAGTCCACCGATCTCGGTGTGGTTTTCGGCCACGACCACCAGCCGTCCGGACTTTCCAGCCTCACGCAGGATGGTGGAGATATCCAGAGGTTTGATTGTGGGTACATGCAGTACGGCCACATCGATCGAATCCGTCTTCAACTCCTGCGCCACTTCCAGCGCGCGCATGGTCATGATCCCCGACGAGATCAGCAGTACATCTCGCCCGTCACGGAGCATTCGCGCCTTGCCGATTTCGAAGCGATAGTCGTATTCATCCAGAAGCAGAGGCACGTTGCCGCGCAAGAGCCGCATGTATACCGGACCTGAATACGCGGCGATCGCCGGGACGATCTGTTCGATCTCCAGAGCATCGCAGGGGTCGATCACCATCATGTTGGGCATTGCCCGCATCAGCGCCATGTCTTCCGCTGCCTGATGGCTGGGGCCATACCCGGTGGTCAGTCCGGGCAGGGCGCAGATGATCTTCACATTGAGGTTGTCCTCGGCGATGGTCTGGTGGATGAAGTCATATGCCCGACGCGTGCCAAACACTGCATACGTTGTAGCAAATGGCATGGCACCCTCATGTGCCAGTCCCGCCGCTGCGCCCATCAGAAGTTGCTCGGCCATACCCATTTGGTAGAAACGATCCGGGAACTCCTTGGCGAAGATGTGCAGGTCGGTGTACTTCGCCAGATCAGCCGTCATGCCCACGATGTCCTGACGCGTTCGGGTCAGTTCGACGAGCGCATGTCCGAAGGGCGCTGACTTGGTGCGTTGGTTCTCGCCTGCGATCGAGGCGATCATGGCCGAAGTCTTGAGCCTGGGTTTGGTGGCAGCAGTGTTCATGACTGATGTCCCTCATCGAGTGCCCGCAGGGCAAGTTGCCATTCCTCGGGTTCGACCCGGATGAAATGATTCTTTTCACGCGATTCCAGAAACGGCACGCCGCAGCCCATGAGGGTGTCGCAGATGATCATGCGCGGCTGCGGACCGTTGTGCCGGGCAGCCTTGTCAAAGGCTTCGATGACCGCATCCAGGTCGTTACCGTCGATACGCTGTGTGTACCAGCCGAAGGCCTCCATCTTTTCCTGAAGTGGCTCGAATGCCATGACCTTCGAGGAGGGGCCATCTGCCTGCTGATTGTTCACATCGACAATGGCAATCATGTTGTCCAGGTGCCAGTGCGCGGCGGACATCAAGCCCTCCCAGATGGCGCCTTCATCGAGCTCGCCATCCGAGAACAGGGTGAACACGCGTGCTGTGGAGTTCTTGCGCTTGAGGCCAAGGGCACGGCCGACCGCGATCGTGAGTCCCTGTCCGAGAGACCCCCCCGACATTTCCATCCCGGGTGTGTAGGACGCCATGCCTGACATTGGCAGACGGCTGTCATCGCTACCGTAGGTCTCCAGTTCCTCTGCCGGGATCACGCCGGCTTCGATGAGCGCAGCGTACAGGGCAATTGCGTAGTGGCCGTTCGAGAGCAGAAAGCGGTCACGCCCCTCCCACTGGGGATCGGCCGGTCGCCACCGCATGGCGTGGAAGTAAGCAACGGCAAGCACATCCGCGATGTCGAGTGCCTGCCCGACGTACCCCTGCCCCTGCACTTCGCCCATCCTCAGGGCATGCCGTCGGATCCTGTAGGCACGCTCGGCGAGCTGCGCTTTCAGGGTCATGTCTCGTGTGTTCACCTTGGTTTGCTCCTTGCTGGTCTTTGGGCCGGGTCTGAGGCCGTTCGAAACTGCGTACACCTTGAATCGGAGTGTGGGGACTTGAAAAAACGGCGTCAAAAGAATAATTTGACGGTTTAGTTGAATCCAATTCATCTATCTGCTGCTATGCAAAATCGACTTTCCATCAAGGCAGTGCAAGCGTTCGAGGCGGCGGCACGACTCTCGTCTTTTGCACTTGCGGCAGAAGAACTCTTCGTTTCACCCTCGGCGATAAGTCACCAGGTGAAACTGCTGGAGGAACATGTGGGGGTCAAACTCTTTCATCGGGTTCACCGGTCGGTTGTGCTCACCGATGCCGGCCGGAAACTGGCCGAGGAGGCGTCTGCGGCATTTCTGAGGGTGGCGCGGGCTCTGCAGACAGTCAGCAGAACCGAGAAAACCGACATCCTGACCATTCACTCTGCGCCCAGTATTGCCGCACAGTGGTTGATGCCCCGTCTTGCCCGATTCAGCGCGATGTACCCGGATACCGATGTCCGACTGAACGCATCGACCGACATCCCGGACCTCGTCAACGAGGCTGTGGATATCGACATCCGTTATGGGGCCACCAGGGTGCAACCGCAGGGGGCAATGGTGGTGCCTTTCCCAATGGAGACAGTGGTTCCCCTGTGTGCGCCCCACCTGGTGAATGGACATCATCCCATTCGCAGCGTTGACGATCTGCGGCGCCATACGCTGATTCACAGTGAGGCGGGCCTGATCAAATGGCGCGATTGGCTTGCACCGTTCAAGAAGCTCAGGATCGACATCCAGCGCGGACCCCGATTCGATCGATCGTTCATGGCGATCAATGCCGCAGTCGATGGACTGGGGATATGCCTCGAGAGTCTTCTGCTTGTCGAGCGCGAACTCGAGGCTGGAAAGCTTGTGGCGCCGTTTGGTCTCGATGGTCCGTCCGTGAGTGGATACCGGTTCATCGTGATGCGCTCACGCGCGGAATTACCTAAGATTCAGCGCTTTCAGAACTGGCTATTCGAGGAATTGGAGAAATCCCTCGCCAGGGGATGAGTGCAATTTCGTCATAAGCATTTCGAAATTGCTTCCTTCAGCATGGGACGATCTGCCGATATTCTTGCTTCATGCAAAAGCAATCACTCCCCTTGGACAAGGTCAAAAGTTCCGGACCGGCTGCTCTGGATGCGGAGGAGCGTGCGCCTCTCTCGATTGAGAGGATTTCCCAGAAACTGTCTGTTTCAGGGCAGATCTCAGCGTCTGATGTGATTCAACTGGCATCAAGAGGGTATCGCAGCATCATCTGCAACCGTCCTGATGATGAGGATGGCGGAATGCATCCTTCACATCGTGTTCTGCAGGAGCAGTGCGAGGCCGTTGGGCTTCAGTTTTTCTATTACCCAGTCAGCCCGGTCGCGCAGTCTGAGCAGCAGGTCAGGGATATGTGCGAGATTCTGAAGAGTGTCGATGAGCCAACGCTCGTTTACTGTCGTAGCGGACGCCGTTCACGAGCTCTTATTGCTCTCGGTGAGAAACTTCATGACAGTTACCATCCCGAGAGCTTTGGTTGATCTCTCAGCAGAGCGTGGATTAGACGTCCACCTGATCGTGATTTGTGCACAGTGGTGCAGTGTCTGCCGCGAGTTGCGGCGCGCAGTACCTGATCTGTCGCATCTTCGCGTGACTTGGGCAGATGCCGATGACCTCGACGAATTCCTTGATCACCTCGAGGTAGAGAACTTTCCTACCCTCGCGCTAAGACGTGGCGGCCGCTGGGTCTACTGGGGCGTATGCAAACCGAGTTGGCCGAGTATTGCGCACATTGTCAACCTCGTCGATGTGCCTCTGGGGGCGTCAATCACTTTACACCTCGATCGACTTCTGCTGCGTATGCAGAGTGTCAGGTAAGCACAGCGTCCAGGTCTTGAAGTGAGCTCGGAGCGCTCAGAGGGCTGTGCCACGTGGTGTGTGGACACACTCGAGAACTTGGCAGTAGGGAGTATAGGTTGCTCGCGCTGTGGTGCTTATACGATTCCCGGGGATCGTTATCGTCGCTTGCGGTGTGTTTTGCTCTCGCCGGTTCGGGACGGGGATCTCGAGAGGTCATACTGCAAGTGTAAATTATGATTGACATAACAAACTCATGACATCTAGACTGAAG
>CAYYDO010000034.1:10681-14447 GCA_964470595.1 uncultured Burkholderiaceae bacterium
TCTCATCAAGTTACGCTGCCATGTCAATCTGGAGACCACCATGACCACTTACCAGCAGAGCCCGGTGATTCAGGGGCGCCCCAAGACTTTTGAAGATATCGGAGTCCGGTTTCTTCGCGACAATGTCGGCAAGATCTATCTGTTCCTGATTGCCCTGAGTGTGCTGGTGGTGGCGGTCCAGGAGCAGTTGATCTGAGTGCTGGCAGTTGAGGGTGTTGCCGGGCTTGCCGGCATGCCCTGATATTGAACGAGCCGCCAACGGCCGAGTGCGTTTCAGAGACAATCAGGTTTTTGTCAGGAGCCTCTCATGCCTCTGGTTTTGCGCAAACGGAAACTCTCCGCATTAGCCCGTCTGGTCGTCGCGACCGCGCTGTCTGCATCTCTGTCAGTCACCGCGAGCGAGTTTCGCAAGAACGACCTGGTGATCGACCAGCCGCATGCCGCCAGTACTGCACCCGGACAACCCCATGGTGCTGTATTCATCCGCTCCATTACCACTGCTGGCCCTGCAGCCGATCAACTGATCGGTGGCAGAGCGGCGGTAGCCCGTAGCGTCGAAGTGCATCGCATGGAGATGGATAACAATGTCATGAAGATGCGCGAGATTCCCGGCGTCGATGTACCGGCTAACACGAAGGTGATGATGGGCCGTGGCAACAAGGACGGATATCACCTGATGCTGATGAATCTCTCTGCTCCGCTCAGAGCCGGAGACACGATCCCCATGACGCTCATTTTCAAGCGCGCCGGCGAGGTCAATGTGACGGTGACAATCGAGAAGCAGGGTGCCGGACACGGGCACAGCGGTGGGCACAGCGGCCACAAGCATTGAGCGGCATTACATTCCCAGATAGGCTGCGCGTACCTGCTCGTTGCTGATCAGTTCGGCGCCGGTGCCGGTGATGGTGACATTCCCGGTCTCCAGCACATAACCTCGGTCGGCGATGCCGAGCGCGGCGAACGCGTTCTGCTCCACCAGAAGAATTGTCATCCCCTGGCTCTTGAGGGTCTTCACCACATTGAAGACTTCTTCCACCAGCAGAGGTGCCAGCCCCATCGAGGGTTCATCCAGGAGCAGCATGCGCGGGCGGCCCATCAACGCACGGCCGATCGCCAACATCTGTTGTTGTCCGCCTGAGAGGGTGCCCGCCGGCAGCCGGCGTTTCTCCTTGAGCACCGGGAACATGGCGTAAATCTTTTCGAGGTCGCCCTCGACCTGACCCTTCGGCTGGGTATAGGCGCCAAGGCGCAGATTGTCCTCGATGGAGAGCGGCCCGAACACCTGTCGTCCCTCCGGGCTCTGGCATATACCGCGCTTGACCCGTGCGTCTGGAGCAAGTCGGCTGATGTCCTCACCGTCAAAGTGAATGCTTCCCGCACTGATTTGCTGTACGCCCGAAATCGTTCGCAGGAAGGTGGTTTTCCCGGCTCCATTGGCCCCGACGAGTGCGACCAGTTCACCGCGACGCACTTCCAGATCGATACCTTTGAGCGCCTTGATCTTTCCGTAGCAGGTTTCGAGTGCGGAGGTCTTGAGCATGACATCCGTGGCAAGTCCGCTGTCGGTTCTCGGCTGCAGCGCACCACCAGACTGACCACCAAGACCCACGGACTCGGGCGCGAGCGCGGCGATGCGATGGTAGAGCTCGCGGAATTCGGCCTTGGCCTCATCGCCGAACAGCGGATCCTGGTTATCAAGAAATGCCGTGTCGATCTCCTGCCAGTCCGCCTCGGTGAGCACGTCCTTGGCCATCGGCATGAGGTCTTTTTCCTCGGTCCGTACATGGTCGCGCAATGACTTTGTGTAGTCGCGCAGCGTCCGGGTGAAATCGCTGTTGCCAAGCCCATGCCCCGCCGATGCCGCGAGCCTGTTGCGCAGCGCTGTCAGGTGCACAGGCGCGATACGGTGCTGCTCCTCAAGGCGGTCGATCAGCGCCGCAGCTTTCTCGCTGCGCGCACGCATCAGCCGAAACAGGTAGCCGTCTTCCTTGTGGTGATGCGCCTGATCGACAAAGGTCTCGATGTAATCGAACACCGCATTGAAGAAGTCCGTATCGACTGCGCCGCCAGCGTCAAGTTCGTCTGCAACGGCATCCATGGTCTGCATGATGCGCCAGAGGTTGCGATGGTCGTCCTGAATGATCGTGATGGCTTTCATGGAGGGTTTCCTCAGGCGTGGGCGCCCAGGTAGGCGGCAATCACATCGGGATTCCGGCGAATCTCCTCGCCACTGCCCTCGGCGAGTTTCTTGCCGTAATCCAGCACCAGAATGCGATCGGAGAGGTTCATCACCATCTTCATGTCGTGTTCGACAAGCACTACGGTGACGCCGGAATCGGCGACCTTGCGAACGAGTGTGTCCACTTCGATGGTTTCCCGGGGGTTAAGACCCGCAGCCGGTTCATCCAGGAACAGGATACGCGGTCTCATGGCAAGTGCCCGCGCGATTTCCATGCGCTTCAGCGCCCCGTAAGGCATGCTGTCCGCACGCGACTCAAGAAATTTCTCGAGACCCACGAATCGCATCAACTCGGCTGCCTCCTCGCGAAGTTCGGCATCGCGGGTACGAAGACTTTTCCAGCGCAGGGATGCTTTGAGAACATTGCGATCGAGGCGCAGATGCGCGCCCACCATCACATTTTCGATGGCGGACATGTTCATGCACACCTGCAGATTCTGGAACGTGCGTGCCATTCCGCGCTCGGCAAGCTGATTCGGACTTTTCCCCTGGATGGACTCGCCATCGAGTCGTACCTCCCCACTGGTTGGGGTGTAGATGCCGGTGATGAGATTGAAGAGCGTCGTCTTTCCGGCTCCATTGGGGCCGATCACCGAGTAGACGATGCCGGGATCAATCGAAAAACTGACATCCTGTACGGCCTTGACACCGCCGAAGTTGATCGACAGATTGGAAACATCGAGCAGTGCCACGATCAGTCCTCCTTGCCGAATCGGGCTGCCAGCGTGGGCACCAGGCCCTTGGGCAGGAAGATCATGCACAGCATGAGAATGGCACCAAACACCACGGTCTCCCAGCCCTCGAAGGTGGCCAGGGCCTGCGGCAGCGCGGTCAGCAGAACAGCACCCACAATCGATCCGTAGATCGAGGCCATGCCGCCGACCACCACCATGGTCACCAACTCGATCGAGTGGAAGAAATCTGCAAATGTGGGTGTCACGAATCCGACATAGTGGGCAGTAACGCTGCCCATGATGCTGGCAAACGCTGCCGACATGACGAAGATCGCAACCTTGTAGCGAACGATGTCCACACCTACGACCTGTGAGGCGACTTCGGATCCGTGGAGTGCCCGTAGGGCACGCCCGAATGGCGAATCAATCATGTTGAGCGAGGCCCACAGGCTCACTACCAGCAGGAGGGCAGCCACCCAGTACCACTGTTTGTCCGTCGTCAGTTCGAACCCGAGCAGGCCCAGCGCGGGCACCGACATCCCATCGGGGCCGCCAGTGTAGTTGGTCTCGTTGCGGATGGCGATACTGATGATGATCCCCAACCCCAGCGTGGCCATCGCCAGATAGTTGCCTTTCAGTTTGAATATTGGCCGGGCCACCAGCGCGGCGACTGCGGCTGCCACAACTGCTCCGGCGGCCATGGCCGGAAGAGGATGCCAGCCGAAGTGGGTGGGAAGGATCGCCGACGCGTAGGCGCCAATGCCCAGAAAACCGGCATGCCCGAGACTGATCTGACCGGCAAAGCCGATCAGCAGGTTGAGCCCCAGAACAATGACGGCATTGATGGCCATGC
>CAYYDO010000035.1:0-13320 GCA_964470595.1 uncultured Burkholderiaceae bacterium
CAAGAGCGGCCAGTTCCCCTTTGCAGCAAACGGACGCGCCCTGGGAATGGATGCGCCCGACGGTTTCGTCAAAGTGCTGGCCGATGCCGAGACCGAGCAGATTCTGGGTGTCCACATCATTTCCATGGGCGCATCCGACCTGATCGCCGAGGCGGCCGTAGCCATGGAGTTCAAGGCCTCTGCGGAGGACATCGGGCGCATCTGCCATCCGCATCCGTCGCTTTCCGAGGCAATGCGCGAGGCATCGCTCGCGATCTACAAGCGTGCCCTGAACATGTAGGGAGGGGGGCGTTGGTCATGGCCAGGGTATCCGTTCTCGAAGCCTATCAACGCCAGCTTGCGGCACACGGCTTTCATGCCGATGCCGCCCAGCTTCGTGCAGCGGAGCGGCTCGAGCGCTGCGCCATGGAGTGGGCTGACTACAAGGCCAAGCGGGGAGGCACGCTCAAGAAGATGATCTCCAAGCCAGCCCTGCCACGGGGGGTATACCTCTGGGGTGGCGTGGGCCGGGGCAAGAGTCTTCTCATGGATTGTTTCTTCGACCATGTGCCCCTGGAGCGCAAGGTCAGGCTTCATTTCCACGAGTTCATGCGGGCCACGCACCGCGAGCTGCACGATTTGCGCGGTACTGAAAACCCCCTCGACGAGGTCGCGCAGCGCGTCGCCCGACGCTACCGCCTGATCTGCTTCGATGAGTTCCATGTGTCCGACATTGCCGATGCAATGATTCTGGAGCGTCTGCTGCGTGCCTTGTTCGATAGCCGGGTGGGGTTCATCATGACGTCGAACTATCACCCGGACAACCTCTACCCCGATGGTCTTCATCGTGATCGGGTGCTGCCTGCCATCGACCTGCTCAAACGGAACCTCGATATCGTCGAGGTCGACGGCGGGACGGATTACCGCCAGCTCGCACGGGGCAGCACACGCACCTACCTGACCCCGCTCGGCCCGGAGACCCAGCAGGAAATGCTGCAGGCCTTCGAGCGGCTCTCTGCCGCAGCCCCGCCCCAATCCGACACCAATCCGGTGCTGCAGATCGAGGCCAGGGAAATCCGGGCCATGCGCCGCAGCGGCAGGATGATCTGGTTCGATTTTCAGACCCTCTGCGGCGGGCCGCGATCGCAGAATGACTATCTCGAACTGGCTCAGCAGTTCAATGTGGTGCTGCTCTCCGGCGTACCCCGAATGTCGGCTGCGATGTCCTCCGAGGCCAGGCGATTCACCTGGCTCATCGATATCCTTTACGATCACCGCGTGAAACTGATCATGTCGGCCGCGACCGCGCCCGAGGCGCTTTATACCGATGGTGTTCTGGCCAATGAATTCCAGCGCACCGCCAGCAGGATCGTCGAGATGCAGTCCGACGACTACCTGGCCGCCGATCAGCGCGAGACACGCACAGCATTTGCGAACGTCTGATCGGCACGGCGTCAGACGCGGACGACTCCCGAAGCGACAAATCCAGGATTGCGGAATCCGGGCTTCCCGTAGCGCAAGGGCATGTGATCCACCAGACTCACCACCCGCCCTCCGGCACCTTCCAGAATGGCCTGGCCAGCGCAGGTATCCCACTCCATGGTGGTTCCGTTGCGCAGATAGATGTCCGCATTCCCTTCGGCAAGCCTGCCGAACTTGAGCGCCGAACCCAGAAACACATGATCCGAGAAATGCGCATCGCCCGGCCTGCTCGCGCTGCGGCGACTCGAGATCATGATCCCGCCGTCGGCCGGCCGATGTCGCGATGCGATGGCAGTCCAGCCCTGGCTGCCCCGGCACCGTCTGGCACCCAGAAGGGGGCCGCCGGCATAGATCAGATCATCCACCGGTCCGAAAATCATCCCGGCACAGGGGGCATCGCCTGCGACCAGACCAAGGCTGACACTGAATTCGTCGGTCCTGGCGATGAACTCGCGCGTGCCGTCGAGGGGATCGAGGAGCCAGAAGAGGGGCGGAAGAAGACCTGTCTGGAGGATCGGTTCGATATCCTCCTCCGACACCACGGGCCAGTCTGGCGTGAGTCGGGCAAGGGCATCGGTGATCATCATGTGGCTTGCCAGATCGGCATCGGTGACGGGCGACTTGTCGGCCTTCGTCTGCACCCCATGGCCTGGTCGCCGGTAGATACGCATGATGGCGGCCCCGGCCTGCCGAACAATCGGCACCAGAGCGTCGATCACCTCGTTCAGGTGCTCTGCGGATGGCTGTTTTGTCGCGCGCAAGGGATAATCCCGAGGATGCTCACTGCCCCGATTCTGCCAGTTTCAGGACGCCTCAAGCGGCGGCCCCGCGTGCTCGCGGGGCTGGTGCTGGCTGCCCTGCTGAGTTCGGGGTTCGCACAGACGCCGACACTCGCTCCGGATCCGGATGCCGACCTGCGTGCCCGCAAGCCCCCTCATGAGAGCAGACTTCGCGCGATCGAGGCCGAGCGCTTTGCCTTTCAGACCGATCTGGCCGCCCGGGAGCAGACCTGTCTCAAACGATTCCTGTCGGCGCGCTGCCTTGAAGAGATCCGTTCTGAACATCTTCGCGAGATGCGCCGCTTCGATCTCCTGCGGGAGACCGAACTGCAGGCCCTGCGGGATATCGACGCCGAAATCCGTCAGCGTGTCCGAAGCCGCAAGGCCGAGGAGAAAGCCGTGCAGCAGGCTTCCTGATGCAGCATCTCAGCGATGTCCGCACACTCGAGCGCAGGCTTCTCGAACTGGAGGCCGAACACCGGGAACTCGATCACCTCATTCTGCAGATCGCGGAGCAGGGCGGACGCGATGAGCTCCAGATACGCCGTCTCAAGAAGCGCAAACTTCAACTGAAGGATCAGATCGTTCAGATCCAGATGCAGCTCTCCCCCGATGTCCCCGCTTGAGCAGCTCTTCGCTGCCACGGGTCCTCTTGCGCGCGCAGCGCCCGGATTTCGTCATCGGCCGGGTCAACTGGCCCTGGCACACGCCATCGCCACCACCCTCGAGGCGCGGGGCCGGCTCGTTGCCGAGGCGGGAACCGGTGTGGGCAAGACCTTCGCCTACCTGGTGCCGCTTCTGACCACACAGGGTCGCGCGATTGTCTCGACGGCAACCCGCCATCTTCAGGATCAGTTGTTCCAGCGCGATCTGCCCACGGTCAAGGCAGCCCTTGGTGTGTCGGCCGATATTGCGGTGCTGAAGGGCCGGGCAAATTACCTGTGCCTTTACCGTCTCGAGGAGAACCGGTCATCGGGGCGTTTCCAGCGCAGGGAGGATATTCATGCGCTGGCCCAGATCGAGCGGTTTGCGGGTCTGACAACCACCGGTGACATTACCGAATGCACGACCGTGCCGGAATCCTCGCCGGTCTGGGCCATGGCCACATCGACACGGGAAAACTGCCTGGGTCAGGAGTGCCCGCGTATCGCCGACTGCCATCTTGCGGCCGCACGCCGGCGGGCATCAGAGGCGGATCTGGTGGTGGTCAACCACCACCTGCTGTGTGCCGACATGGCCCTGCGGGAAGAGGGTTTTGGCGAACTGCTGCCCAATGCCGATCACATCGTCATCGACGAGGCCCATGCGCTGCCGGATATCGCGACCCAGTTCTTCGGGCAGTCCATCTCGACCCAGACACTCGGCACCCTTGCCCGCGAAACACTCGCCTGTGCGCTGGCACACGCCAGGGATGGCGCCTCCTGGATGGAACTCTGTGGCGCGCTCGAACGCGTATCGGCAGAGGTACGACTGATGATTCCCGCGGAGGTGACGCGCACCGCCTGGGACACGCTGTCCGAGGACCGACAGCACATCTGTCGCGAGCAACTGGAGGGTGCCGCCAGCGCTCTTGAAAATCTGCGTGCGGCACTGGCGGTCAATGCCGAGCGGCATCTCGAACTGGCGCACCTGCTGGACCGCTGTCAGGACATTGCCGCGCGACTGGCCGCCTTCAGCAGCGAGCCGGACCACGCACCCGTGGTCCGCTGGATCGAACGCAGCCGTCATGCGCTCACACTGCATGTCACCCCCTTTGACATACGCGACCGTTTTCGCGCCGAGATCGACCGGCAGTCCCGCAGCTGGATCATGGTGTCAGCCACGCTGGCGGTGAGCGTGGCATCTGCTCGCAGGGCGTCTCCCGTGAGTCAGTCGGCCGCCTCGGGTGACGACGATCGGTCGACAGGCACGGCGCCCGCGTCAGCGGACCGTCTGCCCGACCCCGCATTCGCGCATTTCCTCGATCGCATCGGGCTCGAGGATGCGCACACCATGACCGCCGAGAGCCCCTTTGATTTTTCCCGTCAGGGCATGTTGCTCGTACCCGATCCGGGGCCCGATCCAAAGGCGCCCGACCATGTCGTTCAGCTGCTGGAAAAAGCCGGAGTGGCCAACCTTCTGACACATCTTCAGGGGGGCTGCTTTGTTCTGTGCACCTCTCATCGGGCCGTGGAGCATGCCCGGCGCTGGCTCTCCACCTGGATCGTGGCCCATCCTGACCGTCTTCTGCTCACTCAGGGCGAGTCGCCACGCCACCAGTTGATCGACACCTTCCGCCGGCATGGACGGGCTGTGCTGGTGGGCAGCCACAGTTTCTGGGAGGGCGTCGATGTGCCCGGCGATGCCCTCTCCATGGTGCTGATCGACAAATTGCCGTTCGCACCGCCCGATGATCCCGTGCTCGAGGCGCGAAGCCGCTGGATGCAGCGCCAGGGCAGGGACCCTTTCATGGAGATCCAGTTGCCGCAGGCGGCCATTTTGCTCAAGCAGGGTGTCGGTCGGCTGATTCGCAGCGAATCCGATCGGGGCCTGGTGGTCATCGGCGATCGGCGCCTGGCGGATACCGCCTATGGGCGCCGGATTGTGCGCAGCCTGCCCGATTTTGTGCGCACAAGAGACAGTGCACAGGCGCGCCGGTGGCTCACGGGGGAGACTGCAACCTGACCGCGGCTCGATCCCGCCGGAGCATTCTGGTGAGGGTTCGGGCCCCTGATTACTTCCAGAACTTGAACCGGTTCCAGAACGAGTCGTTTTCGGCTGTCATGCCACCGCGCAGTGCCGGATCGTAGGGCTTGCGCAGGTAGGGACTGTCCGGGAAGTTCTTCTGCAACACGCGACGGGCGTCGGCCGAGAGTTCGGCAAGACCAAGCCGCTCATATCCCAGCACCATGATGGCCAGGGCTTCCTCGATGGCGGGCGCCTGCTGATACTGGCGAACGACCGACTGCGCGCGGTTGACCGCAGCAAGTGCGGCCCCGCGCCGCAGGTAGAAACGCGCCACATGGACGTCGTTGGAGGCAAGGGTGTTGATCAGGAAATTCATCCGCGCACTGGCATCCTCGGCATAGGTGCTGTTCGGGAATCGTGTGACCAGTTCCTTGAATGCATCGAAAGCCTCGCGTGAGGCTTTCGGATCGCGTTCGGCGAGATCTTCGCCGGTGACGGTCGTGAACAGGCTGGAGCGATCGTTGAAATTGATCAAGCCCTTCAGGTAGAGCATGTAATCGAGCCGCTCATGATTGGGATAGAGCTTGAGGAAGCGATCGATCGCTGCAAGGGCGAGCGCTGCCTCGCCCTCTTTCCAGTGGGCATAGGCCGTATCGATCTGAGCTTGCTGGGCATAGCGGCCGAAGGGATAGCGCGACTCGAGCTTGCTCAGCAGCTTCAGGGCAGCCGGCCAGTTGTTTGCGTTCAGTTCGCTCTTGGCCTCTGCGTACAATTTGTCTGCGCTCCAGCCAAGCGTTTCGTCCCTGGCCGCGGAACTGGATGAGCAGCCAGACAGCAGGGGCATGACCAGCGCGGCAAGAAACAGGAACAGGACAGACAACCGCAGGGTGAAGCGATGAGTGGCAGCGAGCATGGGGGTCCTGATGACCTCATTGATGAGTCGGATGATTATAGCGGTCCCCCCGCTGCCAGCGACGCCCAATCCGGCCATGGATCGCAGGGAGATCCCGCCCCGGGGCTGGTCGAATTCACGAGCACTGTCGCGCATGACCGTCAGCGTCTCGATGTGGTCGTTGCCGGGGCATATCCCGGCGTGTCGCGATCGAGGATCCAGAAGTGGATTCAGGACGGCGCTGTGACGGTGGATGGGCGAGCAGGTCGCTCTGCCCAGTTGCTGCGACCCGGACAGCGATTGCACGTGCAGCCTCCGGAGCTCGCCCCAGCGCAAGCCTGGATGCCGCAGCCCATGGATCTCCGGATCGTCCATCAGGACGCGGATGTCATCGTCGTCGACAAGCCGGCTGGTCTGGTGGTGCATCCGGCTGCGGGACATCCCGACGGCACATTGATCAACGGTCTGATCGCACATGACCCCGGTCTGATGTTGCTGGCCAGAGGCGGCATCGTGCATCGACTCGATCGCGATACCAGCGGCCTGCTGGTCGTGGCCCGTCATGCGTCGGCCCAGCTGAGCCTGGTGCAGCAGTTGCAGGACCGGTCCGTTTCTCGCGAATACCTGGCCCTGGTCTGGGGCAGGCCCATGGCGCGAACCATCGACACCAGCATGGGCCGGGACAGCCGGGATCGTCAGCGTATGGCGGTTCTCGCACCGGAACGCGGGAAAAGGGCCATCACGCACATCGCCCCCCTTGCGGATGGCGTGCTCTACGGACAGACGGTTCGCCTGATCAGATGCCGGCTCGAGACGGGCCGCACACATCAGATCAGGGTCCATCTCGAATACATCCGTCATCCCATCGTGGGCGATCGCACCTATTGCCGGCATGCGCCCCATGCATCACGCCTTGGAGCGGGCCAGCAGGTCATTCGGGATTGCATTGCCGGACAAGCCCTCCATGCGGCCCGGCTGGTGTTTCGCAGCCCGTCCTCGGGTCATGAACTGACGTTTACCGCGCCCATTCCCGATGCCTTTCGCTCCC
Source organism: uncultured Burkholderiaceae bacterium (assembly GCA_964470595.1). Lineage (GTDB taxonomy): Bacteria > Pseudomonadota > Gammaproteobacteria > Burkholderiales > Burkholderiaceae_A > Lacustribacter. The sequence continues at coordinate 6,848 of CAYYDO010000035.1, forward strand.
TCCTGGCGCTGGCGGACATTTCCGCTGACCCGATGACAGCCGTGTCGCTACACTCGTGAACGATGAGAGCGACAGATCTGGATGATCGACTGAGTATTGTTGCGAGCCGGCTGAGCCCGATCGCAGAGGGAATCTGCCGCATCGACGGGCTCTTCCCATCGAACGTGCTTGCGGTTCAGACCAACCGGCACGGTGGTTCTTCCAGCGGTGTGTGCGAGGGTTTCAATCTTGCGTCCCATGTGGGCGATGACCCGGCATCGGTGGCTGCGAACCGCGCGCGGCTTCAGCAGCACCTGCCCTGCCAGTTGACATGGCTCGAGCAGGTGCACGGAACCGACGCAGTGGCAGTGGATTCATCCACATGCGCACAGCCACCGTCTCGTGCAGATGCCAGCATCACGCGCAGCCGCGATGTTGCCTGCCTGGTCATGACCGCTGACTGCCTGCCGGTCCTTCTGGCAAGACCCGGTGCCGGACAGGTGGCCGCGATCCATGCGGGCTGGAGGGGCCTGTGCGCCGGCATCATCGAGTCCACACTGGACTGCCTGATGGCCATGGCCCCCGCCAGTGAACCCGAGCCGCCATGGTGTATCTGGCTTGGTCCCTGTATTTCGGGCGAGAGTTTCGAGGTGGGTGCCGATGTGCGCACGGCCTTTCTGGAGCGTGATCCCCTGGCTGATGCATGCTTCACGCCGGTGCCGGGCCAAGCATCGAAGTGGCATGCAAGCCTGCAGGGCCTCGCCATGCGTCGACTCCTGCACTGGCAGTCGCACGCCCGCGACATCGGTCCCATGCCATCGTTTCGTGTGGCGCTGGATACGACCTGCACGATGCGGCGGCAGGACCTCTATTACTCCTATCGGAGGGACAGACTAACGGGCCGCATGGCCAGTCTCATCGCACTTTGCTGAATGTCAATCCTCAATTTGACACGCTGCACATGGCCTATGCAGAATGACTCAAACCGCAATACGTAGTTGCTCGACGATCGTTCACAGGGAGTCACAGGATGTCGCAGGAGAAGGACAGCAGTCGAACAGTCAAACCGCGCATCCGACCGAAGTCTGCATCGGCTTCGGGCAAGTCCAAGCCCAGAGTTGACGTCGCCGCCGACACAGAGAGTTCCGCGAAGGCATCATCGACATCCCGTCAGGGTCGCAGCAGCAAGGCAGGCACAAGGGCCCCGGCTGCCGATGGTGACGCGGCAGTCGCCAAATCGCCCGCCATTCCGCCCGTGCCGACCATGCCATCCATGCAGCTCGTCCCGGAGAAGCTTCAGGAAATCCAGTCCCGCTACATGGAGGAGCTCGGAAAAGTCCTCACCTCCAAACCCGAAATGGTCAAGATGGCAGCCCAGGATCGGCGCTTCAACAACCCGACCTGGCTGGACTCCTATTTCTCGGGGCTTGCGGCGCTCTACGTGCTGAATGCGAAGACACTCAATGCCATGACCGATGCGGTCCAGACCGATCCGAAAACACATGCGCGCCTGAAATTCATGGTGCAGCAATGGATCGATGCGGCCTCGCCCACCAATTTTCTTGCCACCAATCCCGAGGTTCAGCAGAAGATGATCGAATCCCAGGGCGAGAGTCTTCGGTCGGGTATCGAGAATCTGGTCAGCGACATGCGCAAGGGCCGCATCACACAGACCGACGAGTCCGCCTTCGAGATCGGTCGCAATGTGGCCACCACGCCGGGAGATGTGGTCTTCCAGAACGAGTTGTTCCAGTTGATCCAGTACAAGCCCACCACCCCCACCGTGGGCGAGATTCCCCTCCTGATGGTGCCGCCCAGCATCAACAAGTTCTACATCATGGACCTGCAGCCCCAGAGTTCGCTGGTCAAGTTCGCCGTCGATCAGGGCAACACGGTGTTTCTCGTGTCGTGGCGCAATGTGCTCGACGAGGACAGCACGCTCACCTGGGACGACTACATCACCAAGGGCGTGCTCACCGCCATCGATGCGGTGCTCGACATCTCTGGTCAGCCCCGGACCAATGTGCTCGGATTCTGCATCGGCGGCACGCTTGCCGCCACTGGGCTGGCCGCGCTGGCGGCCCGTGGCGAGGACAAGGTCAACTCCTTCACCCTGATGACGAGTCTGCTCGATTTTTCCGACTCCGGCGTGCTCGATGTCTTCATCGACGAGCAGCATGTCCAGATGCGCGAGCAGCAACTGGCCAAGGGCGGGTTGCTCAAGGGCAGCGAACTCGCCAGCACCTTTTCATTCCTGCGGCCGAACGATCTGGTGTGGAACTATGTGGTGAGCAACTATCTCAAGGGCGAAAAGCCGGTGGCTTTCGACCTGCTCTACTGGAATTCGGACAGCACCAATCTGCCGGGGCCTTTCTTTGCCTGGTACCTGCGCAACATGTATCTCGAAAACAATCTGTGCAAGAAGAACCGCCTCACAGTGGCCGGCGAGAAGATGGATCTCTCGTCCATCACCATGCCGGTGTATGCCATGGGTGCCGTCGAAGATCACATCGTGCCCTGGGCTTCGGCCTGGAAATCGCACATGACACTCGGTGGTCCCAAGCGCTTCGTGCTGGGCGCAAGCGGACACATCGCAGGGTCGATCAATCCTGCCTCCAAGAACAAGCGCAGTTACTGGGTCAATGAATCGGGCGATGCGCCATCGGCTCAGGCCTGGCTGGACGCTGCAACCGAGAAGCCTGGCAGCTGGTGGAATGACTGGGCCGAGTGGCTCAAGGGTTTCGCCGGCAAGCAGGTTCCTGCGCCGGCATCAGCAGGCGGCGGAGGTCACAAGGTGATCGAGCCGGCGCCGGGCAGTTTCGTCAAGGTTCGAATCGCGGCCTGAAAAGAGGGGGCCGTTGGCAGTCGGGCGCGTTTGGTCCAGCACATATAAATCATCAATCAGGAGGAAGACAACATGACACAACGCATCGCATACGTGACAGGGGGGATGGGCGGCATCGGAACCTCGATCTGCCGGCAGCTTCACGCTGCAGGTCACAAGGTGATCGCCGGCTGTGGTCCGACACGCGACTTTCAGAAGTGGATCGACGAGCAGAAAGCCGACGGCTACACCTTTCATGCATCGGTGGGCAATGTCGGCAACTGGGACTCCACCGTGGAGGCCTTCAACAAGGTCAAGGCCGAGCACGGCAACCCGGACATCCTGGTCAATAACGCGGGTATTACCCGCGATGGCATGTTCATGAAGATGACGCGGCAGGCGTGGGATGAAGTCATCGACACCAACCTGAACAGCCTCTTCAACGTCACCAAGCAGGTGGTCGAGGGGATGGCGGCAAAGGGGTGGGGCCGCATCATCAACATCTCGTCGGTCAATGGCCAGAAAGGTCAGTTCGGACAGACCAACTATTCGACGGCCAAGGCGGGGATCCACGGTTTCACCATGGCGCTGGCGCAGGAGCTGGCAGCCAAGGGCGTAACGGTGAACACGGTGTCACCGGGCTACATCGGTACCGAAATGGTTCGCGCGATCAAACCCGAGGTGCTGGAAAAGATTGTGGCCACCATCCCCGTGAAGCGACTTGGCACACCCGATGAAATCGGATCGATCGTGCGCTGGATCGCATCCGACGACGGCGGTTTTGCCACGGGTGCCGACTTCTCGCTCAATGGCGGCCTGCACATGAGTTGATGTTTCGTGGCGGGGTCGTGCCCCGCCGAGTTCGCTCCGGAATTCGTTATCTGCAACAGGAAAAGGCTCTATCGTCATGACCGACAAAGCAACCCGTCTGATCAAGAAGTATCCCAACCGCCGTCTCTACGACACCCAGACCAGTACTTACATCACGCTCGCCGATGTCAAGCAGCTCGTGCTGGGCGGTGAACCGTTCTCGGTGGTGGATGCCAAGTCTGGCGACGATATCTCGCGCAGCATCCTGCTGCAGATCATCCTCGATGAGGAATCCAGCGGTGCACCGATGTTCTCTGCGGACATGCTCTCCCAGGTGATCCGTTTCCATGGCCACGCCATGCAGGGCATGATGGGCGACTACCTGGAAAAGAACATCAAGGCCTTCACCGAAATCCAGGGTTCGCTCCAGGAGCAGTCGCGCAAGATGGTCGAGGGCAAGGGCACGTTTCCGAATGCCGATGCCTGGGCCCAGTTCATGCAATCGCAGGCGCCCATGATGCAGAACATGATGGGTAACTACATCGAGCAGAGCAAGAACATCTTCATGCAGATGCAGGAGCAGATGCAGAAGAATGCCCAGAACATGTTTCCCGGGTTCCCGTTCCCTCAGAACCAGTCTGATCGAAAAGACGACTGACCCAGCCGCGTGTCTCAACTGAACAGTCCAAGCGGGCAGCAGACGCCCGGCAGGGTCGGATTCATTTCTCTCGGCTGCCCCAAGGCGCTCGTCGACTCGGAGCGTATCCTGACCCAGCTTCGTGCCGAAGGGTATGACATTGCCCCCGACTATGAAGGGGCCGATCTGGTGGTGGTCAACACCTGTGGTTTCATCGATGAGGCGGTTCAGGAAAGCCTTGATGCGATCGGCGAAGCCCTGGCGGAAAACGGCAAAGTCATCGTTACCGGGTGCCTGGGCGCGCGCGCTAATGCCGATGGACAGAACCTCGTTCGCGAGCTTCATCCAAGCGTGCTCGCCGTGACCGGGCCGCATGCGACCCAGGAAGTGATGGATGCGGTTCATGCCCATCTGCCGCGCATGCACGATCCCTTCACGGATCTCGTCCCTCCGCAGGGTATACGCCTGACGCCCCGTCACTATGCCTATCTCAAGATCTCCGAGGGGTGCAACCACCGGTGCACCTTCTGCATCATCCCCAGCATGCGCGGCGATCTGGTCTCGCGCCCGATTGGCGAGGTCATGCGCGAGGCCGAGAACCTCGTCAAGGCTGGCGTGCGTGAGTTGCTGGTGGTGTCGCAGGACACCAGCGCCTATGGTGTGGACCTCCGCCATCGCACCGATTTTGTCGATGGACGGCCCGTACGCTCACACATGACCGAACTTGCGCGCGAACTGGGGCGGCTGGGCGCATGGGTGCGCCTGCACTATGTGTACCCGTACCCGCATGTCGACGATGTCGTGCCGTTGATGGCCTCCGGGCTTGTGCTGCCCTATCTGGATGTGCCGCTTCAGCATTCGCATCCGGCAGTGCTGCGGCGGATGAAGCGGCCAGCCAGCGGCGAGCGCAATCTGGAGCGTATTCGCGCCTGGCGTTCGGAGTGCCCCGAACTGACCATTCGCAGCACCTTCATCGTGGGCTTTCCCGGCGAAACCGACGAAGAGTTTGCTCACCTGCTCGAATTTCTTGAGGAAGCCCAACTCGACCGGGTCGGATGCTTCATCTACTCACCCGTCGATGGCGCTGCAGCCAATGCGATGCCTGATGCGGTTCCAGACGAGGTGGCCCAGGAACGCCATGCCGCATTCATGGCCGCGCAGGAACGTATCTCGGCCGCCCGTCTGTCGCGCTGGGTTGGCAAACGTATCCAGGTCCTGATCGACGATGTCGATCAGGAGAGCGGTCGACTGATTGGGAGAAGCGCGGCCGACGCACCCGAGATCGATGGTCTGGTTCATATCTCGGCGGACCCGAATTCGCGACACCCCGTGCCGGTTCGTATTGGCGAATTTGCCCGCGTCGATGTGATTGATTCGGACGCCCACGATCTTCACGCCATCTGGGCGGGTTTGCTAGAGTAGGACAGGGATGTACGCCGCGCAGGAAGGCGCAATCGACACACAGAAACACCACATAAACAGGGAGATCATCATGAGGGAAGTCGTTGTACTCAGCGCTGTTCGCTCCGCCGTCGGCGGATTCGGAGGCACCTTGTCGGGACTGGAGCCCGCCGACCTCGGCGGACTGGTCATGAAAGAAGCCGTAGCGCGCTCTGGCGTCGAGGCCTCACGCATCAACTACGTGTCAGTGGGCAACTGTATTCCCACCGAGAGCCGCTCGCCCTATGTATCCCGGGTTGCTGCGATCAACGCTGGGCTCTCGATGGAGTCGGTCGCGGTCACACTCAACCGGCTGTGTGGCTCCGGATTGCAGGCGATCGTATCCACATCCCAGGCGATCATGCTGGGCGACTGTGATTTTGGCGTCGGCGGCGGCACCGAGAGCATGTCCCGTGGTGGCTATCTGTCCATGGCCATGCGCACGGGTGCGCGCATGGGCGACACGAAGATGATCGACATGATGGTGGCCACTCTGACCGATCCCTTTGGTGTCGGTCATATGGGGATGACAGCAGAAAATCTCGCTGCCAAATGGAACATCAGCCGCGAGGAACAGGATGCCTTTGCTCTCGAATCGCAGACCCGCGCGGCGCGCGCCATTGCCGAAGGGCGATTCAAGTCGCAAATTGTTCCCATCACGATTTCGAGCCGCAAGGGCGATATCGTGTTCGATACCGACGAGCATCCCAAGGCCACCACGATCGAGGCGCTTGCAAAGATGAAACCGGCGTTCAAGAAAGACGGCTCGGTGACTGCCGGTAA
>CAYYDO010000035.1:13330-14290 GCA_964470595.1 uncultured Burkholderiaceae bacterium
GCTGCTCCTGCTAAGTAATTTGAATTCAATTACTCAAGAAAATGCCGGATACTCCGGCATTTTTTTTGTTTAAAACAGTTTGGTTTTCTCCAGGATTGCCATGCAGCGTGCCGGGCTCAGCCTCGCCGACATGGATGTCATCGAATCCAACGAGGCCTTCGCCGCCCAGGCACTGGCCGTCACCAAGGGGCTCGGTCTCGATCCTGCCAAGACCAATGTGAACGGCGGTGCCATTGCACTCGGACATCCTGTGGGTGCCTCGGGTGGCGTCATCGCCACCAAAGCTCTGCACGAATTGCATCGTGTTGGCGGCAAGTACTGTCTGGTCACCATGTGTATCGGCGGCGGCCAGGGGATTGCCGCGATCTTCGAGCGGATCTGAGCATTTCCCGATAGAGGGATGTCTGGCAGTCGAGGGCTGTCGACATCCCTTTTTACACGGGTCATGAGTTTACATAATACACATTATGCGAATCAAATAAAGAAAGAAGGAAGGCTACATCTCACCCGGACCAAGCCCCAGATTCCAGGTCCGCCCCGCACGATGCCCCGGACTTCAGTATCCCCTCTGCATGACAGCCCGGTTGTGCTGCCGAAGGACACCACACAGCAGGCGCATGCTGTCGATGTTGGGTGGAAAGTCCCTATTCTGGAGTCGCGCGCGTATATCCGGGGTCAAGGAGATGCTGGCCTGCTCGCTGATCATTTCGCAGAAGCGCTCGACGACCGCCTCCGCGATGCGGCTGCGGACGCGGATCAGGAGCTCGAAGGCCTTGGACGGCAGGTAAAGAACTTCAGACTTCAGGGCCGCCTCGACAAAAGCAGAACGCGGCCCACCATCGATGAGGCCGAACTCGCCCACGTACTTTCCGGGATCAACGGTGGCTACCGGACGGCGGGTGGCTGCATTGGGGGAGCGCACATAGACAGTCAACCTGCCCTGAAGCAGCACGTAGAGGC
>CAYYDO010000036.1:0-13822 GCA_964470595.1 uncultured Burkholderiaceae bacterium
GGGCGCTGACCGCACCGAGCGTCAGCGTCAGGTCTCGGGTGTGCCGATTGCACCGGCCCTTCTCAAGCAGCTCGAGGCTGTCGGAGAGGCAGCCGGCGCGCCGTTTTCTCAGGTGCCGCGATCCTGAAAGAAAATCTTGGGCCCGCCAGGTGGCAGATACATGGTGTTGTGAAAGATCGGCATGCCGCGGGCGCTTTTTGCCATGAGCTCGACGTGCATGCCGATGGAGCCCTTGGCAATGCCCAGAAGATCACAGGCGAAAGCCGGCAAGTCGGCACAGTGCATGCTGCGCGAGATGACAGACGGCGATACCCCGTAGACACGCTGTATCAGACCGGCAAAATTCTCGCCGTGCAGGGTCCGAATCGGAGCCTCCTTCAGAACGGGGAAGCGCATCGGATCGGCGTGAAAGCGGCTCGCCAGCCCATAGTCGCCCGCATGGATGATCCGATCGATCTGCAGCACCCGCTGCTCTGAGAGACCATCGGTCAGCCAGCGCGCCCAGGTCTCCTCAGGGCGGATCTCCTCACGACGGATCACACGCGTGGTCATGGGAATGAAGCCTGTCTCGTCGGGTGTGAGGAACTGCCATATCCATGGACCACCGATACGTTTTTCGCGTGGCACCACGAATGTACCCAGACCGCGGCGACGTTGCACCAGCCCCTCGTTGACCAGAGAACCGATAGCGCGCTGCACCGTGCCGAGACTGAACGGCGTCATCCGTGTGAATTCGGTTTCGGTCGGAAGTTGTGCGCCGTCTCCCCAGAAACCGTCAGCGATAGCGGCACTGATGGCCTCTTTCAGTGCCTCATGCTTGGTGGATCGCGCCGACGCGCGCTCGCCATATCTGCGGTAGAAATCTGGAGTTCCCACGCGATCATGTTAGCGCAGGTCCCCTCCGCGACATCGCGCTCATCCATGAATTCCCCATGGATTTTCTATTGCGCTGCAAGAGAGGGTAAACCCAGGAACCATGCACTTGTGATTGACGAAATTACTATGTAGTAATAGCCTCGTATCGCGTGTGATCAGCTTGGGAGGCTTATCGTCGTGGATGCTGCGGTCGTGTGCTCACATCCTCTTGCAGCCGATGCAGGTCGCGCTGCATTGATGCGCGGTGGAAATGCCGTCGACGCAGCGATTGCAACCGCTCTGATGCTGTCTGTCGTCGATCCGGCGAATTGTGGTCTTGGAGGGTACGGTGGGGCGATGCTGGTTCACCCATCGATCGGGGATGAGCCCGAGTTGATCGACTTCAATACCCGTCCTCCGTCGGCGATGGACGCCTCATTCAGAACAACGGCGCCCCGGTGCGCAGGCTTCATGCACCGCGGGCCATCGGTGGCGCCATTTGCCGTGGCACCGGGCCTCCTGATGGCGCATCGGCTCTTCGGCAAATCCGAATGGGCATCGCTCGTTGTCCCTGCTATCGCCGCCGCGCGCGACGGTATTCCAGTCGGTCCGAATCTGGCCGCAGCAATCGCATGGCTGATGACGCAGCCGGCGCATGCTGAAGGTCGGCTGGCGGCACTCTTCAGCCTGCATGATCACGCACTTCATGAGGGCGACACACTGATTCAGGCCGATCTTGCGAGGACGCTTCAGGCGTTTGCCGAGGATCCGCAGGAACTGACCAGCGGCAATGTGGTGCGCGAGGTGTGCCAGAGCGTTCACGAAGATGGGGGGATCATCGAGCCCTCGGATATGCGTCTGCTGTCGCCGCGTCACTCCCCAGCCGAACTGGAGATGATCTCCGGGCTTCAGGTGTTTGGCGCGAGTCGCGATGCCACCGGATTCGGTGTCCTGGCCGATGGTCTGTCCTGGTTGAATGATCATGCCGAGGCCTCGGTCTCTGCGGATGGCACCGTGACATTCGATAACCCCAGTCGTGCGCGAGCCCTTCAATGGGCCTGGGCGCGGCGTCGGGCGGGGCAGCAACAGTCTGTCGCGCAGCACACCACGCATTTTTGTGTGGCCGATGCCACAGGCATGCTCGTGTCATGCACCTTCACCCACGGCCCATTGTGGTTCGGTTCGGGACTTGTCGCGGGCAAGACTGGGCTGATCATGAACTGCGGCATGAATCTGATGCGTGCTGAATCAAACGGTGGCGAATGGCGGGCTGTCAATAATCTCTCGCCTGTCATTGCGGTGAGAGCGTCCGATCGCATGCGGCTTGTGGCGGGTTCCCCGGGAGGATCGCGTATTCCTGCGATCGTCATGCAGATCGTGCTCGACCATGGGCTGGGCGGCATGCCGCTCGATGAGGCCATCCAACGGCCACGCCTGGCGGTGAGACCGGACGGGAGGATTGAGGCGGAGGAGGGGGTCTGCATGGACGCCGAGATGCTGCCGCTCTACCCCGCAGATTTCTTCGGCCCGGCAAGCGCGATTTCCGCGTTGGCTGATGGCCGTATTCAGGTGGCGGCGGATCACCGTTTCGCTCATGGCATAGCCCTTCATTCAAGGTCGTCTGCATGAAAAGTATCGGCATTATTGACACCACGCTGCGTGACGCACATCAGTCCCTGTGGGCGACGCGCATGACAACAGCGCACATGCTTCCGGTGGCCGGAAAGCTGGATCGTGCGGGATTCGATCAGATCGATCTGGCGGGTACGATCCAGTTCGATGTCGCCGTTCGATATCTCAAGGAGGACCCCTGGGAGCGGGTACGGATGGTGCGCGAACTGGTGCGCGAGACTCCCCTGCGTTCGCTGGTGCGAAGCCGCAATCTTGTCGCTTTCGACGTGCTGCCCGATGACATCATCGAGTTGTGGGTGGAGCGACTGGTGGCGAACGGTTTTCGGGTGGTCGGTACATTCGACGGGCTCAACGATATCGAGAATATCGTCGCCAGTACACGCGTAGCGCATCGGCTGGGGGTGAAGACTTTTGGCGCCCTCTCGTACAGCGTGAGTCCGGTGCACACCGACGAGCTGTATGTGCGTACTGCGCGGCAGCTCATTGCCAGCGGCACGATCGACTCCATCATGCTCAAGGATGCAGGCGGGCTCCTGACCGTCGATCGCATCCGTACCCTGGTGCCGGCCATCAAGGCGGTGATCGGCGATGTGCCACTTGAAATTCACAGTCACTGTCTGACAGGTCTGGCGCCACTCGTTTACCTCGAGGCAGCAGCACTGGGAGCGGATCAGCTGCATTGCTCAACAGCACCGCTGGCCAATGGCGCGGCCCAGCCTGCAACGCAGTCTGTCGTGCGCAATCTCCGGCTGGACGATTTTTCGACCCGGATTGATCTCGAGGCGCTGCGTGAGGTGTCCGATCATTTCCAACGCATTGCCGAGGCCGAAGGCAAGCCGGTCGGAAAGGTCGTCGAGTACGATGCATTTCACTACCGGCATCAGATCCCGGGCGGGATGTTGAGCAATTTTCGCTCGCAGCTCGAGCATGCCGGTCTGTCACACAAGTTCGATGAGCTCCTCGAGGAGGTGGCGCGGGTGCGCGAGGAACTGGGCTACCCGATCATGATCACGCCGTTTGCGCAATTGGTCGGGACACAGGCCGTTCTCAATGTCGTGCATGGCGACCGTTATCGGGTGGTGCCTGATGAGATCAAGAAGTACGCTCTTGGCTATTACGGCCGGCTGCTCGCTCCGGTCGACGCCGGTGTTCTGGATCGCATTGTGGCCAATGGGTCTCCGCGTATCGGTCTGACGCCATCCGCTCCGGAGCCCGCCGTCGCAGCGCTGCGCCGGAAGTATCCATCCGCCAGCGATGACGAGCGCTTGCTGCGCTACATGTTTCCCGGCAATCAGGTCGATCAGATGCGGGCGGCCGGGCCGACGCGCACCGATGTGCATTACCACCATCCGATCGTGGAACTGCTGAGAGATTTGCAGAAGCGACCGCGTATCGGCCGAATTCATGTTTCCCGACCGGATTTCGATCTGCGTATTTCCGGGCCGGGTGTCTGAACCAGGATATTCATCACCATCGATATGGAGAGACAGCTTTGACAGATCGCGCACTTCATTACCGGGATCTTCTCGAGATCATCAGAATCGTCGAGGAGTCATCACAGTTCGCCGAGTTCCGCCTGAAGACCGGTGACGTCGAGATCGAGCTGATCAAGGCGGGACGCAGCAGTGAATCTGGCGGATCCGCTCCTGTGGCCGGGGCAGCGCCCGCCGCAGCCGCGCTCCCGGCCCCTGCGCCAGTGCCGGTGCCGGCGCCACCCGCCGCGGCGGCATCGGCTGCCTCGGGCATCGACATCGATGCAGACATGGCGGCGGGGATGCAGGTGATCCGATCCCCCATGGTGGGCAATTTCTACAGGGCCCCGGAGCCCGGTGCCACCCCCTTTGTCGAGGTGGGGCAGCGGATCGATGCTGGGTCTGTGGTGTGCATCATCGAGGTGATGAAACTGATGAACTCGCTGTCAGCGGAATCAGGCGGAGTGGTACGTCGCATTCTCGTCGAGGATGGTCAGACCGTGGAATACGGTCAGCCGCTCATCGTCATCGATCCCAAGGGTTGATGCATGACGCAGCGACTCGCCGCATCGATGACCGAGTTAGCGGGCTTCCTTCTTCGGCCGCGCGCGATCGCGGTCGTTGGCGCATCTCCTGAACCGCAGCGCATTGGCGGTCAGCCGGTCCGGGCACTGAGGGAGTTCGGGTATGCGGGTGGCGTTTACCCGGTCAATCCCAAGTACACCGAACTGCAGGGTCTGGTGTGTTACGCCGATATTGCCCAGGTACCGACGCCCTGCGACATTGCCCTGATCTGCGTACCTGCAGCCGCGGTGGCAGCAAGCATTCGCGCATGCGGGAATGCGGGGATTCCCGTCGCAGTGGTGCTTTCCGCCGGCTTTCGCGAGATTGGCGATGCGGGTATGGCGCTGCAGGCCGAGCTCGATTCGGCCATCGCACAGAGTGGGGTGCGCGTGATCGGGCCCAACTGTCAGGGGATGTTGAGTCCTGTCGGCGCTGTCTATTGTGGTTTCGGCGCGCCTTTCATGGTGGCCCACGAGGCCACGGGCGAGGTCGCCATGGTGACCCAATCCGGCGGCTTTGGCTATGCAGTGATGGGATTGTCCGAGGCAGAAGGAGTCGGCTTCAACCATGTCGTATCGACGGGCAACGAGGCTGATGTGACCACCCTCGATCTCATCGAGTTGTTTCTTGAAGATGCCTCCACCCGAATGATTGCCGTCTACATGGAGGGTATTCAGGATGGTCGTCGACTTGCTGCGCTCGGGCAGCGGGCACTTCAGGTCGACAAGCCGATTCTGGTGTGGAAAGTGGGAAATTCTGCGACCGGTCGGGCTGCAGCGGCATCACACACGGCCAATCTGTCGGCCCCCGCAGAGCTCTACCGTATGGCCTTTCGTCAGGGTGGATTCGTCGAACTCTCCGATGTTGCCGATCTCGTCGATGTGACCCGTGCCTTTGCCTCGCCGAGACGTCCGCGCGGCAATCGGGTGGCGGTCATTTCCATATCGGGTGGTGCTGGGGTGCTGTTTGCAGATCTCTGTGACGCCCATCGTCTGTCGCTGCCAGCGCTATCCGAGCAGACATGCACCGTGCTGCGCGAGGTGCTGCCCAGTTTCAGTTCGCTGCTCAACCCTGTGGATGTGACTGCCCAGATTTTCAACGACTTCAGCATTTTCAAGAGAGTGGTGGAGGCCGTTGCCGCCGATCCTGTCATCGATCAGGTGGTGGTGGTCATGGCCTCGGTGGCCGGTGCGAATGCCGCACGCATCGCGAGCGAGATGGCCGAGATTGTCCGCGTATCCACCACACCGATCTCGGTCGTGTCGAGTGCTTTGCCCGAGCGGGCGGCGAGCGCCCGGGAGATCTTTGCGTCAGCCGGTATCCCGGTCTATGCCACTCCTGGTCGGGCGGCGCTGGCCATATCGGCCGTCACCGACTTTGAGACACGTCGTCGTGCCAGCTGCCTGCCCCTCCGGGGAGAGTCTGCACGGCCCCCCCAGGTGTCACCGTCCTTGCTCGCGCATCTGTCGGGAACACTGGACGAGCGCCGTTCCAAAGATCTCGCGCAGGCGTGCGGACTTCAGGTCGTCGAGGAGGTGATTCTCGAGATTCAGGATGTCCACACCGGTCGGCTGCCGGTGCTGTCCTGGCCGGCCGTGGTCAAGCTGGTCTCCGCGGATCTGCCCCACAAGACCGAGGCGGGCGCGGTGCGCGTGGGTGTCTCCACAGTTCAGGGTCTTCAGCAGGCCGTCTCCGAGATGCTCGCATCTGCCCGATGCTTCGCCCCCGATGCGCGTATCGACGGGGTGTCGGTGCAGCGGATGGCCAGCGGGATCGAGATGATCATCGGCACGGTGAGAGATTCCTATTTCGGTCCTGTCGTGCTCGTGGGTCTGGGGGGAACCATGGCGGAGCTCTTCAGGGATGTCGTCATGCGCTTTGCCCCGGTCAGTGAATCCGAGGCCATGGAGATGATCCATGAGACTCGTGCATGGACGCTGCTGAAGGGGTATCGCGGTGGGCCGGCGGCAGATGTCGATGCGCTCGCGGCGGCCGTCAGTCGCATCTCGTGGTTCGCAGCGGATCATCAGAACCGGGTGTCGGAAATCGATATCAATCCCATTTTTGTCGGCCCGGCGGGCCAGGGAGCCTGGGTGGCCGACGCGCTGGTGGTGCTCGATGAGGTGCGACTGAGCCGCGGAACGACTGTCGGAGAGTCCATCAGATGAGGAGGCAGATGCAATGAGTTCGCGACGCATTCGCAGGGTTCTGGTCGCCAACCGCGGCGAAATCGCCTTGCGCATCATTCGCGCATGTCGCGAGCTCGATATCGAGACCATTCAGGTGTTCTCCGAGGCGGACCGCGACTCCGCACCGGTGCGTCAGGCCAATCGCTCGGTGTGCATTGGGGCTGCGGCAGCACGGGAGAGTTATCTCGACCCCAGACGGATTCTGGCTGCTGCGGTCGCGCTCAAGGTCGATGCGATTCATCCGGGTTATGGATTTCTGTCGGAGAACGCAGGATTTGCCGAAATGGTGAACAAGGAGGGCATCGTTTTTGTCGGCCCCTCACCCCATGCCATTCGCAGCATGGGCGACAAGGCGATGGCGCGCCGTCTCGCCATGGAGGCCGGGGTACCGACCACTCCGGGATCAGAGGGCACGCTCACCGATGCGACCGAGGCACGGCGACTTGCCGAGCGCATTGGTTATCCGGTGTTGCTCAAGGCCTCGGCGGGAGGTGGGGGGCGCGGTATGCGTGTCGTCCACAGCCCCGAGCAGATCGAGTCCTCCTTCAACGAGGCATCGCGGGAGGCACGGGCCGCCTTTGGCGATGGCGCGATGTATCTCGAGAAATTCATGACCTCGATCCGTCATATCGAGATCCAGGTGCTGGGCGATGGGGAGTCGGTGCGTCATCTCGGTGAACGCGATTGCGCTACTCAGCGTCGCAAGCAGAAGCTGGGCGAGGATAGCCCGTCTCCGGTGCTTGACGAATCGCTCAGGCAAGCGATCGGTGAGGCAGCGGTTCGTCTGTGTCGACATGTGTCCTACACGAGCGCGGGCACGGTCGAGTGCATGCTCGATCCCACCACCGGTGAGTTTTATTTCATGGAAATGAATACCCGTATTCAGGTGGAGCATCCAGTCACGGAGATGATTTGCGGTCTCGATCTGGTCAAGGCCCAGTTGCGGCTTGCCGACGGGCAGGGTCTGCCCATGCGTCAGCAGGATGTTCGCCTTCATGGTCACGCCATCGAGTGCCGCATCAATGCCGAGGATCCAGATCGCGATTTCGCTCCCAGTCCCGGAATGGTGCATACCTTCATACCCCCCGGGGGCGCAGGTGTTCGCGTGGACAGCCATCTGTTCACGGGATATCGCGTGCCGCCGCATTACGACTCTCTGCTGGCCAAGATCATCTGCTGGGGCACGGATCGCACCGAGGCGATTGCGCGCATGCAGCGTGCTCTGGATGAACTCGTCATCGAGGGCGTGTCGACCACGGTCGGATTCCATCGCAGGCTGATGGCGAGCGATGAGTTTCGCAGTGGTCGCGTGCATACACGATCCGTGCAGGATGAACTTCTGCCCCAATGGGCACACTCTGGAGGTCTGGCCGCATGAGTATTCTCTTTTCGCCGCTGCGCATTGGTGGCGTGGATCTTCCCAATCGCATCGCAGTGGCACCCATGTGTCAGTACAGCGCGGTTGATGGCTGCATGACAGACTGGCATCGGATGCATCTCCTGAACCTGGCAGTCGGTGCGCCTGGCCTGGTCATGATCGAGGCGACCGGGGTGGTTTCGGAGGGCCGCATATCGCCTGCATGTCCAGGTCTCTACAACGACGAACAGCAGGCGCGTCTGGCCGAGATTGTGGCGATCTGCAAGCGCTACGCTGGTCAGCCTGTCGGGATTCAACTGGCGCATGCCGGCCGCAAGGGATCCTCCGATGTGCCCTGGCGCGGGGGGCGTCCCGTGCCGCTGTCAGCCGGTGGATGGAGCACTGTCGCGCCATCGGCAGTGCCGTTTTCGGAAAAGTGGCCAACTCCGGTGGCGATGGATCAGGCAGCCATTGACCAGACGGTGAAGGCTTTTGCTGCAGCCGCCAGGCGTGCCATCGATGCGGGTTGTGACGTGCTCGAGATTCATGCCGCTCATGGCTATCTCCTGCATGAGTTTCTTTCGCCGCTCACGAACGTGCGCACGGATGGCTACGGCGGATCTCCGGAGGCGCGCATGCGGTTCCCGCTCGAAGTGATCGCCGCTGTCCGCGCGGTGTGTCCGCAGGCGCGCGCTCTGGGTGTGCGGCTGACCGGCAGCGATTGGTCCGAGCAGGGCATCGGTATCGATGAGGCAGTCCGGTTTGCATCGGCTGCAAGGCAGGCCGGCGCCGACTATGCCTGTGTGACATCCGGTGGTATCCGGCCCGATATTCCCATTGCGGTCTCACCCGGATACCAGGTGGGTTTTGCCAGCGAGATCAGGCGCCGATCAGGCATCGTGACACGTGCGGTCGGCATGATTCTGGACGGTCGTCAGGCTCAACAACTGATCGCCGACGGGCACGCAGATCAGGTGGCGATTGCCCGGGGGTTTCTCGATGAACCCCGCTGGGTCTGGCGCGCTGCCGAGCAACTCGGGGTGCGTCTCGAACTGGTGCCGCAGTACCGTCGCGCCGCTGCCGACACCTGGCCGGGGCATGCGCTGGTGCATCACTCACCCACACCACCCACGGCCTGACGGAGACATGCGTCCATGAGTTCTTCCGCTATCAATGCAAATCCGGCAGCCGGTCGACTGCGATCGGTCATGCTCTCGATGTCATCGCTGGCCGCCTTTCTGCTTCTTTGGCAACTGGCCGCAATCTCCGTGGCCTCACCCTTTTTCCCAACCGTCACAGCAGTGATCAAGGCCTTCGATCGCCTTCTGCACATGGGGGATACCCAGGGCATCTCGATGGTTACCCACGCATGGGCCAGTCTTTACCGGGTGTTGCTTGGTTTTGTCATCGGCGTGGCACTCGGGGTGCCGCTGGGTCTGTTGATGGGGCTCTACAAGAACATCTACGCTGCCACCCGCTCGGTGATCGAGCCATTTCGCTTCATTCCGCCGATTGCCTGGATCCCTCTGGCCATCATCCTGTTCGCAGGCGATACGCGATTTGCGTTCCTCATTTTTCTCGGAGCGTTCTTCCCTGTCTATACATCCACGCTGGTAGGGGTGCAGCGGGTCGAGCCCCTGCATCGCAAGGTGGTAGCGGTGTATGGCGCCTCGAAGATGTACACCCTGTTTCATGTCGTGATCCCGACGGTTCTGCCCGACATTCTTGGTGGCATGCGCGTGGCCATGGGTGCGGCCTGGCTCACGATCGTCGCGGCCGAGTTGGCGGGTGGCACCAACGAGGGTCTTGGCCGGATGATGCTCAACTATGCCGAGCTGCTGAAGATTCCAGAGATCATCGTCGGCATGGTGACGATTGGTGCAATCGGATTTGTGATCAATGAGGCCTTGCTCATCTGCGAGCGGATTCTTTTCCGCTGGAGATGGCAGGTATCACTCTGAGGGGCGGGGGATTCATGGGCACGCAGTCGAACAAGCTGGAAGTGGATATTTCGCATCAGTACGGAAGTCTGGTGGTGCATCAGAACATCCGTTTCTCGGTCCGGGAAAACGAGTTTCTGTGCATTCTTGGCCCCAGCGGCTGCGGCAAGACCACGCTGCTCGATGTCCTGAGCGGACTTCTCAAGCCAACGCGCGGGCAGGTGCTGATCGATGGTGAGGCAGTCGACCCGAAGCGTCAGAGCATTTCCTTCGTCTTTCAGGAACCATCCACGCTTCCCTGGCTGAACGTCTGGGACAACATTGCCACCGGCTTGCGCATCAAGAAGATTCCCAGGGATGAGATTCGCAGACGCGTCGACGATGTTATCGCGGTGGTTGGACTGAAGGGATTCGAGGGCTTCTATCCCCATCAGATCTCTGGTGGCATGAAGCAGCGTGTGGCTATTGCCCGGGCGTTTGCCACAGATGCCGATCTGATTCTGATGGACGAACCTTTCGTCAGTCTCGATCAGCCCACGCGCGAGCGCATGCAACTCGAGGTACTCGATGTATGGAAGCGTCTGCGCCGCACCATTGTCTTTGTGACGCACAACCTCGAGGAGGCTGTGTTTCTCGGGGATCGTGTGTTGATCCTCTCCGAGAAGCCGACGTCGATCATCGCGGATATACCGGTCGATCTGCCGCGTCCGCGCGACCCACTCGCGTCCGAGTTCACTGAACTCAGATCGCAGTGTTTCCAGATTCTGCACAAGGCTGGCAAGAAGGAGGTCGTGGCGTCATAGGAGTTGTTGTCATCGCGAGGGGCGCGGTGACAAGCCGGGGGAGAAGGGAAGTCTTTCGGCAGCAGTGCCGGCCATATGGCCGTTGGGATGGAATCGTCGTGAGTTCAATTACAGGAGACAGACAATGACCGATGTAAAAAGAAGGGATCTGATGGGGGCCGCAGCGTCGGCAGCCCTGATTTCCGGCCTGCCGCTGGCCACACCGGCGCGGGCGCAGTCCGGCAAGAAGAGTGTGGTGAGGCTCGCCGATCAGGCGGCTGCGGAGGTGGATTACGCCGCTATCTGGGTGGCCGAGCACGAGGGCTACTTCGATCAGGAGGGTATCCAGATCGATCGTCGTACCTATCCCAACGGGCCTGCATCACTGCTCGATCTGGCCAAGAATCTGGATGCCGTGATGTGCGGTCTGGCGCCGATCATGCAGTACGCAGCCGGTGGCGGGCAATTCACCATGGTGGCCTCGGTGACCAAGGGCAATGCGGGTCTGGTGGGTCGGAAGATCTACAAGTCGTATGCCGATCTCAATGGAAAGAAGGTGGGCACACCCGGTCTCGGCACCATTCACGATGCGGTGCTTTTCTACATCGAGAAGACCCAGAATCTCAAGTTCCAGCGGGTTCCGGGGCGTGTTGCGGATATCGCCGCAATGCTCGATCGCGGTGAGGTCGAGGCGTTTATCGCCTGGGAGCCGGCTGCTGCACTGGCCGTATCCAAAGCCAAGGATGTCCATTACATCGCGCAGCGTCCGCCGATTCCGAATGCGGAGAGCCTGCAACTTATCTTCCATCCGCGTGTGGTCAAGGAGGATCCCGATCTGATCGTGCGGTTCCTGCGTGCCGCGTTGCGCGGGATGAACTTCATCAAGACCCGGTCCAAGGATGCGACGGCCGAGATCGTGGCCAAGAAGATGAATGATCCGACAGCCAAGCCGGTGGCAGTGATGGCGGCGGATTCCGTGATTCTGACGGACCCGCGTCTGGATATGCCGTCCACACGCCTGATCCTGCGCACCATTTCCGAGCAGGGCAAGATCGATCCCGCGCTGGTCAAGGACGTCGATGGCTGGATTGGAAAGTATCTGGATTACTCGTTCCTGGAGCGCGCCGAAAAGACGGTGAAGCTGTAAGCGTGGAGTCGGGGCTGGCTGCGACCAGCCCCGCTCATGCGCACGTGTTTCGCTGATGGGGAATACGCCAGTACGTCACTCCAGAACAGTCAGCGTCCTGCTCGCCGGTGTCAATCGCAGACGGGCACCGCTGATCACGGCCTGTGTGATGTCCTCGGTGAATCCGCAAAGCATGGGGATTCCCGCCAGCGCCGCCCCCTGGACCAGGATCGGATTGACCGAATTCAGAACGATACCTGCGGGGAAGATGTTTCGGGCTTTCATCTCGTGCAGCATCCAGGCGGTGGCCACGCCTCCTTTGGCGGTATCGAGTACCAGAATGCGTCCGTGATAGGACTGGCCAAAGAGCTTGTGGGCGGGCCGCGAGAACGTGCCCTGAAGGCGATCGAGGTCGTATCGCGCCGAGAAACCGTCGCTTGCCGCAAGACACTCGGCCTCGACGGGTTCACCCATTCCGAAGGTGGCCTGGAAATCGCGACTCATGACAGTCTCCCGGTAACTGCAGCTTCAACGCATTGCTCCATCGATGCCAGCATGGGCACGTAGCCGTAGCCGCCCAGAATGTTGACCATCTTGGCGCTGTTGGTGGCCAGCCTCTTCCAGCCATTGGCCTCGGCAATCTCGCGCGCATAGGACTGATAGAAACACATGCCCGACATGACATTGCCCCCGGCAGCCTCGATGGATCTGGAGTAGCCAAGTCTGTCCGCATCCGGCTTGACCTGGGGGCTGGTCACGGCCAGCAGAGGCACAGTGAAATGGCGTCCCTCGCACAGGGCCGCCAGGTCGCGCATCTCGATCAGGCTCAGCTGGGGCGCCGAGAACACCACCACGTCGACCGCGTCGGTGACACGATACGAGGCTGTGAGCGCCTCGATATCGCTCAGGGTGATTTCGCACACATCGCCTCTGGTGGAGGATCCCAGAGCGGGACTGATGCGGGCCTCGGGTGTGACGCCTGCGATGTGGAAGAGGGCGATTGATCCGAAGCTCGCCATGGCGGCTCCGAAGTGTTTCAGTGCATCGGAGCTGGGAGGAGAATCGATTCCTTCGATCCAGGGGACCTCCCAGTAGTTGCCCGCACGTCGTCCGATCAGCCCGCCAAGCGCACCCCATTCATTGAGTGTGGTCGGCGTGTGCCGAACCCGGAAGCGACGCGTGGCGCGACGCTGGTCATCAAGATGAAAGCCATAGCGTGGCGTGCGACCGGTGAGTCCGGCGGAGAGGGCTGAGGGTCCGCCCTCGAAGTTGCTGCGCGCACCGCATACCGAGTTGGAATAGATCACCACGCCGGTATCGCCGAATGCCACATGTTCGCCGAGGACAGGCGCCATGATGGTCTGGTAGTTGATGCAGGTGTCGGTCATGGTGACACCCAGTTTGCGAAAGGCGTTGATTGCACGCTCTTCCAGCCCGAGCATGCGCGGCGTCTGCCCTAGCAGATGGGCCTTGGCAAAGTCCGTACCGCGCGGATCGGTGATCGTGGGAATGCGCACGAGGCGGTGCGTCAGAGGCGCCGAGGCGAGCGCCTCCAGCCACTGCACGCCAGCCTCACCCAGACTTTCGGTGTCGGCCATGATGTGGGCCTGGCTGACCTCGACCATGTCGCTGGCGCCAAAGAATTCGCCCACGGCGATCTGATGACGGATGGCGGCCTGCATGACGGGGCCAAACTCGCCGCCGGCCATGGCCTTTTCCTGCTCTGCAAGTTTCATCGATTCATTCTTTCAGTCAATGGTGGCGCCAGAGGATTTCACTGCGCGCGCCCATTTGGTGATTTCACGCTGCTGAAAATCCGCAAGACTCTCGCGCGTATCGCTGGCAGGTACGACACCCAGATTGCCGAGTCGCTCGCGAAAACCCGCAGAGGTTGCGATGCGCTCG
>CAYYDO010000037.1:0-13669 GCA_964470595.1 uncultured Burkholderiaceae bacterium
CGAAAATTGGAGCGATTTTCATCATAATCCGCAGGTCCGGGGTTCGAATCCCTGACTCCAGCCAAAAAAAAGCCCTTTTAAAGGGCTTTTTTTTGGCTGGTGTCAGGGATTCCTGCTGGGCACGATCACGCAATCAAGCGCCATGCATCCCTGCCCCTCAGCAAATACGGCCAGCGGATTGATCTCGACCTCACTGATCGTTCCGGAAAAGTCACTGATAAACCGGGATACCGCGCTGATGGTCTCGCCCAATGCCATTCGATCACCTGCCGACGCACCACGCCAGCCGTCCAGCAGCCGACCAGCCCGCGTCGATGAGACCGCAGCAATCGCCTCCTCGGGTGTTACCGGTGCAAGTCGGATAGCGACATCACGATAGAGTTCCACAGTAACGCCACCACCGCCGACCACGATCAGCGGACCGAAATCGGGATCCACGCGTGCGCCAACCAGCAGTTCCACGATCGGTGACATCATTTTCTGAACCAGCACGCCATGCAATCGTCCTTCAGCGTGTCGAACTCCGTACTCGAACATGGCGCTTGCAACACGACGGACATCATCCACCGAGGCCAGTCGCAGTGCGACAAGCCCCGCTTCGGTCTTGTGGACCAGCCCTTCCGCGATGCCCTTGAGTGCCACTGGAAAACCGATCCGCAGGGCAGCCTCGACGGCCTCATCGACACTCGTGACGAAACACTCGACCGGCCCGCAAACACCATACGCGGACAACACATGCCTGGCCTCGTGTTCGGCCGGCAAACGGCTGCTGGCAAAAGGCTCCAGACGATCCCTCACCCTCGCCAGGATCGAGGGTGGCGTCGGTGGAGGCATTGAACGCAGGGGGCGCGTGGCCCAATTCGAAAGCCGTGCAATTGCCGACAGACCCTCCCGCGTACCACGCAGATAGGGTACTCCCGCCTCGCTGGCAGCACGGCCCAACTCGGGATGAGGTTCATCCGAAAGATTGCTCAGGGCGATCAGCGGTTTGCCCGCCTGCTCGGCACCCCTGGCAACCGACCGAAGAAGATTGGCATAACGCTCCGCCTGCTGGGGACCCAACCCTGAGGGCGCATCCTGGAGCAGCACCAGGGCACCCACATCCGGCATGCCCGCCAGGGCACTGGCGCAGCCTTCGGCAACGCCGGCGTCATAGAGCCCCGCCCAGGTCAGATCGAGCGGATTGGAAATGTGGGCAAACTCGGGCAGGAGCGACTTGATCTGATCGTGTACCGGATCGACCGATGCGAACACAATCCCGTTGTCCTCAGCGGCATCGAGCGCCAGGGCTATCTCTCCTCCCGAAAGCGAGACGGCGGCTACCTTTCTCGCGGTGGGCACCCGGCGAATCCGCGATGCCAATGCTGCTGTCTCGAGGAGTTCATCGAGCGTGTGCACCTGAATCGCGCCGCTGTCATCGAGAGCAGCGTCGCAGGCCTCGACACTCCCAGCCACCGCACCGGTATGGGCCATGACAGCGGCACGCCCCTTCTCGGAGCGCCCGCTCTTCAACACGATCAGCGGCTTGCCACACGCGCGGGCACGCCTGGCCATGGCAATAAATTTGGCGGGCTTGCGAATCTGCTCGGAAAACACAATGATCGTTTCCACAGCGTGGTCATCGATGAAAGCCTCGAGATAATCTGCGGTCGTCGTTACAGCCTCGTTACCTGAGGTCACCAGATGACTCAGACCCAGTTGTCTGCCGGAATTGAGCAACGCGATCCCGATTGAACCACTCTGCACGATCGCGGCGATGTTTCCACGCGCTACCCTCTCCGGGAGGGATGTACCGAACATCGCTGATCGACCAGAGAAGTTCAGCAAACCCAGGCAGTTGGGACCACAGACAGCGATATCGTTGCGCTTCGCAACTTCCGCCAGTTCGCACTGGATCCTGGCGCCGGCCTCGCCCGCATCACCAAACCCGCTCGACAGAATCGTTACGGCGCCGACCCGTTTGTCGACCGCCTGGGCCATGACCTCGATGGTGCTTTCTGTACGGACAGCTGCAAACACCGCATCGATCTCATCGGCCTCGATCGCGCTCAGGGAAGGATAGGTCTTCCTGCCAAACAACTCCGACTTGTTCGGGTTGACCAGATAGACAGTCCCCTCGAAGCCGACAAACTCCAGCGCCTGCCACGCATTGAACCCCGGTCCGATCTTGTCAGAAGCCCCGACGATTGCGATCGACCGGGGGTTCAGAAGACTTTCAATCGCCATGACGGCTCTTGAAACGAGGCTCCCGCTTTTCGGCAAATGCGACAGGACCCTCATGTGCATCGGGGTGAGAGAAGATTCTGGCGCAGAGCTCTTCCTCGAATCGCACCATCTCATCCCAACTCTCCCTGACGTTATGGGCGATCGCCTGCCGCGTCAGGTGAATGGCTGTTGGTGAGGCTTTGGCAATGCGATTGGCCATGGCGTGGGCTGTATCCATGAGTTCTGCACGTGGTACCACTCGGGTCACGAGTCCAAGCTCGTAAGCGCGGTGCGCATCAAAATTCTCACCAAGCAACAGGATATCCAGAGCGTGATTGCGGCCGACATATCGGGGCAACCGGGTCAATCCCATCCCCCAGCTGGGCAGCATGCCCAGATAGGCGTCAGCCGCACGAAATACGGTGTTGTCAGCGGCCAGCCGGAGATCGCACGACCAGCCCAGAGCAGTACCACCCCCAATACAGTAGCCGTGTATCGCTGCGATCACAGGCAGCGCACACGCCTCGATACGGTTGAGCGTCTTGCGGCCCAGGTTGCGGAATGCCAGGGCATTTTCCGGATCACCGAAATCCTTCTCCTCGCGCAAGTCGCCGCCAGCACAGAAGGCGCGGTCCCCTGCTCCGGTCAGGATGATGCATCGGGCATCAGGGTCGCTTTCAGCTGCGGTCAGAGCATCATTCAAGGCGAGCAGAACCCGGGTCGACACCGCATTGACCGGGGGATTGCTGAGCGTAACGACGATGGTCGTTCCGACCTTGTCGACAACGACTGGCTGGCCACTCATACGCCGCTCCAGGAGTGTGATTGAAAGCTGAATCGGATCAGCGTACGCAAATCACTCAACCGTAATCTGTGCCGCACGAATGACCTGGCCCCATTGAGCGGCCTCACGATCCATGCGCTTGAGCATATCGGCCGTGCTGCCACCTGTCGGAAAGAACCCGTTCGAGAAGAGCTGCTCCTTGACGTCGGGCTGCTGGAGAATCTCGTTGACCGCAGCGTTCAGCCTGGAAACCACCGCATCCGGCGTCGCTGCAGGTGCCATCAAGAATATCCATGTCGAGAGATTCACATCCGGCAATCCGAACTCCTTGAAGGTGGGCACATCCGGCGTTTTGGGATGCCGCTGGGGCGCGGCTATGGCAAGCAGGTTGACACGCTTGGATTGCACCATGGGCAGCACGGGCCCGAGGTTTTCCATGCTGAATTGAACCTGTCCACCAGCCAATGCAACGACAGCGCCACTGCTTCCCTTGAAGGGGACATGGGTGGCCTCGAATCCGGCATTGGCCTTGAGCCACTCGGAACTCATGTGAAGCGTGGTCCCGGGTCCAGCCGAACCGTAATTGAACTTGCCCTTGTTCTTTCTGGCCAGATCCACAAACGCAGGGAGCGTCGTCACCCCGAGCTCGCTGTTCACTGCAAGGTAGATCGTGAGATCGGCCAGGCTTGCAACGGGTCGCAATTGTTTCGCCGCGTCATACGGCAGTTTCGCGAACAGAAACGGCCCGTTGATCAGCGACGTGGTGCCGACGAGCAGGGTATGACCATCGGCAGGTGCCTCGACAACGGCACGCGTGCCAATCTGTGTGGAGGCGCCCGCCTTGTTCTCGACGACCACCGGAGACTTGAGCGAGTCGCTCAGTTTCCTCGCGACCAGTCGCGCGACCACATCCGTACCCCCACCGGGTGAAAACGGCACGATCATGGTGACTGGTTTACTTGGGTAAGCCGATGCTGCAGACTGGGCGTGAATGTCGGACTGGGATACGAGAATCGCGGATGCGGCAATTGCAAACGCGAACTTCCGAACATGTTTCATGGCGTGTCTCCAAGAGGTGTTCACGATCGACAATGAGTTGTATGGCACAACCAACAGGTGGAATATACTGACCCCAGTCCGCTTGGACATGCGGGAAACCCCTTGATCCAAACTTGGGCATGCAATTCGAAAACACCGCATCAAGCAGTGTCGTCACCCTCATCACCGCAATCGCGCTGGCGTCGTGCGCAGTGAGCGAACACCATTACGTGTGCTCACCCCTGCCACAACAGATCTCCGGTGTGGGGCAACCGGGATCAGCCTCGATCAACACCGAGGAAGAGATGCTCCTGACCCCCACATCATTGCGTATCGCGTCACGCACCTACGGCTTCTTCGAAGAACAGGCACGCGTCCGGATATACAGCCACAAGGATTCGGGAAGCACAGCCGTTTTCGACCCATTCAGCAACCGCCTGACCGTCGAGAATATGACCATGCAGTGTCGCCGGCTGGAGAACCTCTGAGCACCAGGGTCTTCCTGGCGCTTGATCCCGAATCCGGCGCGACGCATCCTTGAAATCATGGCAGCAACTCACGACGCAACAGGAAAGGCATCCAGAGGGATCTTCGATGCCCTGTCGCGACGATTATTGCGTTTGGTATTCGTCGCTTATCTTCTGCTTGTGCTCGTGGTGACACTGACGCAACTCTGGATGGAATATCGCATCACCCGGCATCAGACCGAGGCATCCATTGAACACGCGTTCAACCACGAGCTGGCCTCCCTGTCCGCAGCGCTGAGTGCGCCTCGACCTGAACTCGCTCTGGCGCCTGTCCTGGAGAGCCTGATCACGCCCGAGATCAACTCTGTCAAGGTACGTGACGCCGCTGGCAACATCCTGCTGACATATCCAAAGAGACTGGATGACGTGCCCACAGACACGGAGACAGTGCCTGGAGGCCTGGGATACACCACCTTGATCACCTCGTCGCAGGATCACAGCAGAACGATCGGGAGTATCGAGTTTGAACTTGCTGACAACGTCGTGTGGTCACGCATGCGTGAGGAAGTGGCAATCATTGTGGTCAGCAATGTGCTGATCACGCTCGGGCTGCTTGGCATCATGATCGTGACGATTCAGGCCGGTCTGACGCGTCCTCTCAGACGCCTGACGGATCTTGTGTCACGCGTCGAATTCGCCGCGCGCTCGGCCGATCCGATCCATCTCGAATACAAGCACGATGACGAGCTTGGTCAGCTGGTGAGTGCCATGCGACTGATGCAAAACCGTCTTCGGCAGTCACGCGAAGCCCTCGAGACAACGAATGCGGAGCTCGAGAGTCGCATCACACAGCGAACGCAGGAGTTACGCGAATCCCGGGATACAGCGGAGAGAGCGTTGCACAGCCTGCTTCAACTGGAAAAAACGGCGCTTCGACTCACCGAGAATATTCCGGTCGGAACCTACGTTCTGGAGGTCAATCGTCGTAACCGTGCACGCTTCACCTTTCTCAGTGATCGCTTCCTGCGGATGCTCGATCTGAAGCGTGAGGATGTGCTGAAGAATCCGGGAATTGCATTCCGCTGTGCGCACCCGGATGATTTCGAGGCATTCATGGGTCTGAATGAAAAGATCTTCATTCTGAAACAGGCCTTTGCCTGGGAGGGCCGCATCCTGTTACACGGCGAGACCCGGTGGATGAGTATCGAAGGATTCCCCCGATCAGGATCAGGTGGCAGCATGATCTGGGAAGGCGTAATGATCGATATCACCAGTCGCAAGGAGGCTGAAACCACTCTCAAGCTGGCCTACGAAAAACTGACTCGTATCGAAGTGGAACGCTCCCGACTCGAGGAAAGGGAGCGCCTGCTGCAGGAGATGCACGATGGGTTTGGATCCCAACTCACCAGCGCCAGGATCATGGCCGAGCGCGAAGATATCACCCGGGAAGAACTGGCCGAACTTCTGCGCGAATGCATGGCGGACCTGTATCTGGTCGCCGACACGCTGGGGGACACAGATGTCACGCTTGCCGATGCGCTCATCGATTTTCGTTACCGCACGCAACGCCGACTCGCGTCATCTCCAGTACAACTTGCCTGGGATATCGATCTGGAGTCGCTCCCCGAACTACCACAACGCTCGATTCTTCAGATCATGCGCATCGTGCAGGAGGCCCTCAACAATGCACTCAAGCACGCACGTGCCCAATCCATCAGGATCACGGCCTCTCACGAACTGCAGGGGAGCGACAAACCAGGCGGCATGCTTGTCGTGCGCGTCAGCGATGACGGGCCCGGGATATCCGAACACACTCGCGAAGGTCGTGGAATCAACAACATGCGCAGCCGTTGTCGCACCCTGGGTGGACAGATCTCGTTCGAAAAAGGGGAACCGTCAGGCTTCTCGGTCGTTCTCAGACTGGGCATCCACATCGACACATCGACTCAACCCGCACTCACGACAAGTCTCAGATGATTCCGCGGTCCTGAGCCTTGGTCACCGCCTGTACCTGGGAGTGGACATCCAGTTTGCGATAGAGGTTGCGTATATGCGTCTGTACAGTGGACACGCTGATGTGCATGCGCCGTGCCGCCTCGGTATACGAACACCCTTTTGCCATGTGCTGCAGCAATTCAAGCTCTTTGGGCGTCAGGGCAGGAATATCTGCTGACGGAGTCTCGGAACCCGCAAGCTTGAACAGGTATCGCGCCAGCGCCGGACTGATCGGGTAGTTCCCCTGCAGTGCTTCCTGCATGGCCTGGAGTACCGAGGTCTCGGGATCGTCCTTGAGGATGTATCCACGCGCGCCCGCCCGGATTGCAGCGAGAACGCTGCGCTCCGAGGAAATCACCGACACCACCAGAATGGGAATATCTGCGAAGCGGGAACGAAGCTCCCTGACCACCTCGATCCCGCTCAGGTCTGGCAAACCAAGGTCAACCAGAGCGATCTCCAGTTGAGCCCGGTCAGATTGGGCATAGCTCAGTGCATCCGTTGCCGTCTCGAAACATCGCGGGACCCAGGGTGATGACAGTTTGTGCACCGCATTCGAAAGCAGTCGGGTGAAGGCAGGGTCGTCCTCGACAATCAGCACTTCCCTTGCCTGCACGAGTGGTTCGATCATGACGGTATCGTCGGCGCGACTGGTTGACGTAGTGGCGGGATGGTTGGTGATCATCCGTCAATGATAGAGGCGAAAGGACCCGGATAGGGACTGCATGATGATACGGGTCGCAAGGAGCCTCCCTCCGATCACGACTTCGGCCCAAGCAGATAATGCGTACTCACTTTACCCAAGCCCTTGCACTCCACCTCTCCGGCAGGTTCGAACAGATAGAGGTCCTTGAGTTCTGCATACGTGCTGGGCGAGACCTGGATGCGACCCACAGTGGATGTGGACTCCATCCTGCTGGCCGTATTCACGGTATTGCCCCAGAGGTCGTAGGAAAACTTGGTGAACCCGATCACTCCGGCCACCACAGGTCCCGAGTTGATCCCGATCCTCATTGCGAAGTTGCGACCCGTCTCGCGATTGAAGGCCTTCAGATCGTCGTACATGCCGAGCGCCATCTCTGCACACAACGCCGCGTGGTCAGAACGGGGTATTGGAATCCCACCGGCAACCATATAGGCGTCACCGATCGTCTTGATCTTCTCCAGCCCCAGGGCCTCTCCGCGTTTGTCGAACCGGGTGAACAAGTCATTCAACAGGCGCACCAGCTCGCTCGCGCTGATCTGAGATGACATCTGGGTAAAACCCACGAGATCGCTGAAAAGAATCGATACCTCCGGATAGCTGCCGGCGATGTTTTTCTCCCCGCGCTTGAGCCGATCCGCAATTGGGCGGGGAAGAATGTTCAGAATCAGTCGCTCGCTGCGCATCTGCTCGACTTCAAGCAACTGCTTCTCCTGTTCGAGAGTTTCGCGATGTCGCTTGTCGGCATCCCGCAAGGCCTTCAATGCAAGGTGGTTGCGCACACGGGCCAGAACGATGGCAGGGCTGATCGGTTTGCTCAGATAGTCGACTGCGCCGAGTTCAAGGCCCCGCGTTTCATCCTCGACCTCGGATTTGGCCGTCACGAAAATGACGGGGATATCACGGGTCGCCGGATCCGCCTTCAGCCTCCGACAGACTTCGTACCCGTCCATCTCGGGCATCATCACGTCCAGCAAAATGACATCCGGAGGATTCTCCGACTGCGCGATCCGCAACGCTTTCTCGCCGCTGTTGGCAACCTTGATGCGGTAGTGGTCGCGCAGGATCCCGCTCAACAGCGCGAGGTTATCGGGCGTGTCATCGACGGCCAGAACGGTGGCAGTTTTCTCGGTGTTGATGGTGTCGTCCATGATTGACAGCGCTTTCAGAGGCCCGTCCCGAGGGCGCGCATGCGCACAGTCAGAACCGGAGCCTCAACCAAACCCCATCAGATGAAAATGTGAGTGGAGAATAACCTCAAATGCGTATCAATTACAGGGTATTGTTGTCGCAGATCCTGTCCGGATACCTCGCCAGATCGTCACTTCGGATGCCAGGGACATAAAAACGAGCTCGGTCGCTCTCCCCGACAAATGCCAGCATGCTCCCATTCTTGTCAGTTGCGAAACGAATGACTCACGGAAGACCCGATCATCAATGAACCTGCACGAACTGCTCCTCGAAGGCGTCGCACACAAGGCCTCGGATATCCACCTCGCGAGCGGCATGCCCCCGATGATTCGCGTCCACAACGAGCTTCTCGAGATGGGGAAGGATGCGCTTTCCGACAGCGACATCCGGGAGGGGGTCTCCAGAATCATGCCCGCCGGGTATCGCACCCGATTCGAACAATCGATGGATGCCTGCTTCGTCTTTGATGCGACGAGTCAGATTCGCTTTCGCGCAGCCGTATTCATGCAGCAGAGAGGTCTGTCCGCCGCCTTCCGACCAATTCTGTTGCCGTGCCCGACTCTGGAAGATCTGGGCGTCCCGCAGGCGCTCTCGCAATCGGTGATCAAACCGCGAGGCCTGATTCTTGTCGCCGGACCAGCCGGTGCTGGCAAAACCACCACACTCGCTGCGATGGTTCGGCACATCAACACCCACTGTGCACGACATGTGCTCCTCATCGAAAATCCGATCGAGTTTGTGCATGCGCCAGACAAGAGCCTGATCCAGCAGCGCGAAATCGGAATTCACGCCCGCAGTTTTCCCGCCGCGCTTCGCGCTGCTCAACATGAGAATGCAGAGGTGATCCTGGTGGGAGAAATGCGTGATGCGGACACCATACGACTGGCGATTGCCGCAGCGGAATCGGGGCACCTCGTTCTCGGCGCCATGCCGACCTCCGGTGCTGCACGAACGATCGAGCGGCTCATCGAGTTCTTCCCGACCCACGAAAGAGAGATGATCCGGACGATGCTCGCCGAATCCATCGAAGCGGTCGTCTCCCAAGTGCTCTGCAAGCGCATCGATATGCCGGGTCGGGTAGCAGCGCACGAGGTCATGGTGGGGTCTACTTCCGTCCGCAATCTCATCCGGGATGGCAAGATTGCCCAGATGTATTCGTCGATTCAGACGGGAGCAAGTGCAGGCATGCAGACACTCGACCAGAGCATGACGGCGCTGGTCAGACAGGGCATGATCTCGATGGAAGATGCCCGCCTGCGCGCCCGGTTTCCGGATGATTTTTCCTGATTTTTCCTGCTTCCGAGCATCTCGATCTCGCTATCGGCGCTGACAGCCGGGGCGATCCGATCGTCAGCCGGCAAGCTCAGTCTGAAACACGAGGCCGGCATGCTCTCGCAACGCATGAAAGCGTATCTGAGGCCAACGCTCCTGAACAACATCGAGCTCGGATCGATGCGCAGTCAGCAGCACCGGTGCGCCCACCACATCCTCCGCGGTGCGGTGTTCGTTTTCCTTGAGAAACTGAGCCAGCAGTCGGGGGTCATCGGAGGTGACCCATCGCGCCACATTGAATCGTGATGATGCAAGTCGGACATCGGCCCCGTACTCCGCCTTGAGCCGGTGAGCCACCACCTCGAATTGCAATTGACCCACTGCCCCCAGCAGGATTGGGCCCCCGCCACCCAGGCGGAACACCTGAATTGCACCCTCCTCTCCCAGTTGCATCAGACCGGTACGCAACTGCTTGTTGCGCATGGGGTCAGCAGCCTCGACATGGCGAAACATTTCTGGAGCGAAGAAAGGCAAGCCCCGGAACTGCAGCGTTTCGCCATCGGTCAGTGTGTCGCCAAGGCGAAGCAGCCCATGATTGGGCAGACCGATGATGTCGCCGGCAAAGGCCTCGTCAAGAATGTCGCGTCGCTGGGATAGAAACGACAGCGCATTATTGGTCCGAATCTCGCGACCATTTCGCGAGATGCGCAGACGCATTCCGCGCTCGAAGCGTCCCGAGCAGATCCGCAGGAATGCGACGCGGTCGCGATGCGCGGGATCCATATTGGCCTGCACCTTGAACACGAGCGCTGAAAAACCAGGCTCCCGAGGCTCGATCTGACGCTGAACTGCAGGCCGGGGCCCCGGTGGCGGCGCCAGATCGGCGAGGGCATCCAGAACCTCCTGGACCCCAAAGTTATTGATGGCCGAGCCAAAGAAAACCGGCGACTGGCGACCGGAGAGGAACTCCTTGCGATCGAAAGCGGGCATGGCATCCCTGATCAGAGAGACCTCGGAGATCGCATCGGAAAGCGATGTTCCAAAACGCTGATGAAGTTCAGGGGTGTCGACCGCGAGCCGCTCCTGCTCGTCTTCCTGCGACATGCGGTCTGCACCAGGACGGAACAGACGCATGCGATTGTCCGCAATCGAGATCACGCCAGCAAAGGACTTCCCCATGCCCACTGGCCAGGTCATCGGCACCACGGCCATCTGAAGTGCGGACTCGATCTCGTCCATCAGATCCATTGGCGGGCGCACCTCACGATCCATCTTGTTGACAAAGGTAATGAGTGGCGTGCCACGGGCCCGGCAGACCTCGATGAGGCGTCGCGTCTGCGGCTCAACGCCATTGGCAGCATCGATCACCATGAGTGCGGAATCCACCGCCGTCAAAACACGGTAGGTGTCTTCCGAAAAGTCCTGGTGACCAGGTGTATCCAGCAGATTGATCACGCAATCCCGATACACCATCTGCATCACCGAACTGGCAACCGAGATACCCCTCTGCTTCTCGATCTCCATCCAGTCGGAAGTGGCATGCCGACTGGCCTTGCGGGCTTTCACACTGCCTGCGATCTGGATCGCACCCGCATGCAGCAGCAGTTTCTCGGTGAGCGTCGTCTTGCCCGCATCGGGGTGCGAGATGATGGGAAAGCTGCGTCGACGGTCGACTTCCGTCGATGGTGATGGGTTATCCATAAAGCCCTGTCAGTTCCGGATCATATGATGCAGGGGTTCGTCCTGGCGATTGAACCAGGCTGGCGTTTCGCCTCAGTCCTTACCGGAGGGTCTGAGGGTGGAATAGCCAAGCATCGAATAGACGGGGCACCTTCCAAGCAGGCCCGTGGCAATTGCCAGCAGGCCGAGATATGCCCACCCTCCGAGGGCGCCCACTGCGGCCGATGCAACGAGCGCAATACC
The DNA here is from genome assembly GCA_964470595.1 of uncultured Burkholderiaceae bacterium. GTDB lineage: Bacteria > Pseudomonadota > Gammaproteobacteria > Burkholderiales > Burkholderiaceae_A > Lacustribacter. The sequence goes on from CAYYDO010000037.1 coordinate 11,579, forward strand.
CAGACCCGTTCTCGAGAGCCGATCCACGCGCCCCATGTTCCTGATGCTCACGATTTCTCCGTCGGTTTGAACCCTGCATGAAGATGGTAACAAAGCCGAATCAAAGGCCGTTAAACTCGAATCATGGCAACCTTCTGGACATCTGCTGCAGCTGTCGGTATCGGTGCAAGCCTGGGAGCCATTCTGCGCTGGCAACTGTCCCTCTGGCTCAACCGGAGCACCTGGTCAATCTCCATGGGCACACTCGTCGCGAACTGGCTGGGAGCCTACCTTGTCGGAATCGCCATGGCATGGATCGGCAGCGACCCCCGGATTCCAGACCACTGGAAGCTGTTCATCATCACCGGATTCCTTGGAGGACTCACCACGTTTTCCACCTTCTCGGCCGAACTCGTTCATCTTCTGCAGGAAAATCGCCTGATGACAGCCGCCATGCAGACGCTGGCGCATGTGGCCGGGTCCGTCATCTTCACCCTGATCGGAATTGCTTCCTTTGGCGCATTCCGCGAACTGCATACACTCAAGTCCTAAGTTGAACCAGGCAAAGGAAAACCAGCAATGAGTCTCGATTTCAAAGCCGGAGAGGATGCCCTGTCGATGGGCGCCTATCCGCAGGCCTTTGAGATTTTCATGATCATCGAGCGGGATCAGGAGAAGCCGAGTTACGTCAAGTGCTGCCGGATGGTGCTCGACAACCAGGCAGGCCCCGAAGAAATCAAGGAACTCGAGGCGAAACTTCAGGATGAGATGGCGCAGGGAAACAGCCGTGCGACCTACAACTACGCGCTGATCCTTTTTCACCTGGGCCGCAAGGCAAAAGCCAGAGAGGTGCTCGAACAGGCCTCGATCATGGGGCAACCGGAGGCCAAGGTAGCACTCACGCGACTGCTTCTCAGGGGTACCCCTTGAAACACCGTATGCATCTTTGTCCAAAACAAACAATTGCACTATATTTATGGGGCCATCCTTGGCGATACTGTTGGTGAAACCAACTATCCGTTAGCCTCATCATTTTGCGCACTTTTCTAGGCGCGGGGAGAATCAAGTGGTCGAAGACTGGGAAGAAGGCGAAAACGCCCTGATCATGGGTAACACCTCCCGTGCCTTTGAGATTTTTTTCTCCATAGAAGGCACGCACAAAAACCCCAACTTCCTGAAGTGCTGCCATATGGCGCTGGAAGACCAGCTCAATGCGGATGAACTCAAGACACTTGAGCGCCGACTGATCAAGGAAGTGTCCCGGAACAACGGGCAGGCCACGTACAACCTTGGCCTGATCCTTGGCCGACAGAAGCGCAACGCGGAAGCACAAGCTGTGCTGAGACAGGCCTCCGTGCTTGGCGTTCCCCAGGCGCGCCAGGCGCTCGATCGCCTCCTCGCCCACGGTCATATTTGATCGAACTCGACCCCTCCGCTGACAGTTCCCTTTCTGCCGCTGTCAGCACCCGGCCCCACGATCCGTCATGACCGGCGGCGGGATACGCATATCCAAGTTGCTGGCAGACCGCGGAGTTTGCTCCCGTCGGGAAGCAGATCGCTACATCGAACAGGGCCTGGTGACCGTAGACGGTGAGGTGGTAGCAACTCTGGGCGCGAGAGCGAGACCGGAGCAACGCGTCGAACTCGTACCCGCTGCCCGAAGACAACAACAGAGCCGCATCACCATCATCATTCACAAGACGATCGGTCTTGTCTCCCATCGTGACGACGACGGCCACTACCCACCCGCAGTCAGTCTGGTCACACCCGAGCACTTGTGGAAACACCCATCGACACAGGCAGCCTGCGCGGCACTTCCATCACCGCTGCGCCTTCACGGCCTTGCGCCGGCCGGTCGACTCGATATCGACTCGACCGGGATGTTGGTCATGACCCAGGATGGTCGGGTGGCCCGCCTGCTGATCGCGGATGACTCCCCAATCGAAAAGGAGTATCTGGTTCGCGTCTCGGGCAAACTGACTCCAGAGGGGCTCGCATTGCTTCAGCATGGACTCTCGCTCGACGGACGCGCTCTGCGACCGGCAAAGGTCTCCTGGCAGAACGAATCACAACTCCGATTCGTTCTGCGCGGGGGCAGGAAACGACAGATCC